>CAZAHQ010000212.1:0-6938 GCA_964484415.1 uncultured Acidobacteriota bacterium
GCTCTCTCAGCACGAAGGTCTGAGAGAGCCGCGGGAAGCGCTTCAGGACATATCCGACAGGTCTTGGCATCACCTCACGCTCGGCCGCCGCTGACTCGTCGAGGCGGGACCTCACTCCATCCCTTTGGAGCCCGGAAATCGTTGCGTGATACAAGCCCGTCAGGATTGACGCGTTAATTTCAATTCCATGTCACATCGCTGTATCAAGACTGGAGAGTGCCGCTCTCTTGACCACCGTTCATATGGAGGCCAACCGCAGCGATGCGCTACGTTCTATACAGCCACGATAGCTACGGCCTGGGACACATCCGCCGGACTATCTCGATTGTCGGCCACCTCCTGCGAGATCGGACGGACACGCGGGCGCTGGTGCTCACGGGTGCGCCGCGAGCTCACTACCTCAGCTATCCCGTAGGTTGCGACTACGTAAAGCTCCCGTCTGTAACCAAGGGGGACGACGGGGCCTACGAAGCGCGCGACCTCGACCTCACTCTGACTGAAACGATCAAGCTGCGGTCGCGCCTGATCCAAGGAGCGATGGCGAGTTTCCCGCCGCAAGCGCTGATTGTCGACCACGCGCCCCAAGGCCTCTGCGGCGAGCTCCTGCCGGTGCTCGAGGCCGGAACCGTCTGGCGCGATCACGTCCGCGTGCTCGGGTTGCGTGACGTGATCGACGAACCCGAAGCGGTGCGGTCGGCGTGGAGGCGCGATGGTGTGATCGATACGCTTCGCCATCACTACGATCTGATTCTCTGTTACGGACAGCGGGAGATCTTCGATCCGATCGAGGCATACGGCATTCCCGACGATGTCGCGCAGAAGATTGTTTTCACTGGGTACATTCCACGAAATGGCGCGCGGCTTTCGGTACCGGATGTGCTGTCGACGTATGCGCCGCGGACCGGGCGACTCGTGGTCGCGACAACGGGCGGTGGCGGTGATGGCAACCTGCTGATCCGCGCGATGCTCAATGGGTACAGGCAGCTAGGCACGCACCCGCCATTCGAATTGTTGATCGTGACCGGGCCGTTGATGAGCCCCGGCAAGCGTCATCGCCTGCGTGAACGCGCCGACAGACTCGCGGGCGCGACACTGCTCGAATTCCATGACGACATCCCGGCGCTCTACCGCGCTGCTTCATTCACCGTCTCGATGGCGGGCTACAACACGGTGTGCGAACTGGCGACAGCAGGCTGTCGATCACTGTTGGTGCCGCGGTGCTCGCCGCGCCGCGAACAGCTCGTGCGGGCTCGACTCTTGGCTGAGCGCGGAGCGGTCTCGATGCTGCTTCCGGACGCGCTCGGCCCCGACGCGTTGATGCGGGAGGTCCTCGCAGGGCTGGTCAGACCCAAGCCAGCGCGCCGTTGGGGGCTCGACTTCAGTGCTCTCCCAACCATTACGGCGCGAATCGAGGAGGCGGTTGCCGGCTCCGGCAACCGACCGCAACAGGTAGCGCGATGAACGTGCTTTATCTCAATGCCGACCGCGGCATTCCGCTCGCTGGCCACAAAGGGGCGTCGGTACATGTGCGGCAAACGATCGGCGCACTGCTGGAGCACGGAGCGAATGTGGTGGTCGCGACCGCCAGCAGTAAGGTGCCCGCCGGCTTCCGATGCCCGGTAGTCGTGCCACACACGATCCGCGCCGAGGGGGCGCGATGCGGCCGCGCGATCTCCGACGCGCTGGGATCGTTGCGATTTCCTGCCGGCATGTTCGAGGTGATCTACGAGCGCTATTCGCTTTGGTCGACTGCCGGTCTCGAGCTCTCGCGACGCCTGAATCTGCCGCTTGTGCTGGAGGTCAATGCGCCGCTCGTCCTGGAGTCTCAGCAGTTTCGATCGCTGAGCCATCCAGGTCTGGCACGACGGATCGAGCGCGCACTGTTCCGAGGCGCCGATCTGATCTTGCCGGTCTCGTCTCCGCTCGGTCAGTACGTTGCCAAGATCCGACGAAGCGACGCGGGCGTGATCGTCACACCCAATGCCGTCGACACGCAGTTGTTCAGACCGCTCGGGATTTGCCCCGAAGCGGCGCGCGCTCACGAACTTGTTTTCATCGGGAGCCTCAAACCATGGCACGGCTGTGATCAGCTCATCGACGCCATGCCCGGCGTGTTGGCTCAGGTGCCAGACGCCCGATTGACGCTGATCGGTGATGGACCGGAGCGTCCGCGACTCGAAGATCAGGTACGGCGACTCGGCCTCGGCGCGGCAGTGCGCATGGTCGGCGCCGTGCAGCACGAGCAGATTCCTGACTGGATCGGTCGCGCAGCCATCGGGGTTGCCCCCTACCCACCGTTGGAGAACTTCTATTTCTCGCCGCTGAAGGTTGGCGAGTACCTGGCGAGCGGGCTCGCCACGATCACAACGGTGCTAGGCGACCTGACCGGCGTCGTGCGTCCCGGTGAGAGTTGCTTGTTGGTGCAACCGGGTCGCGTCGACCAACTCGTCGGGGCGATCGTTCGTCTGTGCCGCGACTCGACTCTGCGGCAGCGACTCGGTACTGAAGGTCGCGAGGTGGCCGAACAACACCTCTCGCTGACGGCCGCGACGACGCGATTGATCGGGCGACTTCAAAACGCGATCGCGGCCGGTCCCAGGCCATTGCGGAGGGTATCGTGAAGATCGGATACGTCATCAAAGCATTCCCGCGCCTGTCGGAAACATTCATCCTCAACGAGTTGTTGGAACTCGAACGTCAAGGTTGCGAAATCACGGTGTTCAGCCGCTACCCCGGGCAGCAGGTGCCGCACGCAGCGTTGAGCGGTCTGCGCGCGCAGGTCGTACCTCTCGAGTCGTTGCTCAAGGAGCGATTCTGGGAGGGGTTCATGGTTCAGCGTGAGTGGTCTCGGCACAATCCACGCGCTCATGAACGGGTGCTCGACACAGCGCTTTCATATCGCAACAAGGAAGAAATGCGCTACTGGCTCCAGGCCGCCGTCGTCGCACAAGCGGTGCTCGACAATGGGATCGAACTGCTGCACGCCCACTTTGCAACCGGGAGCGCATCGGTGGCTCGTTACGCCTCACAACTGGCGGGCGTGCCGTTCACTCTCACCGCACATGCCAAGGACATCTACGCTGTGGATGTCGATCGCGATCGACTGCGCCAGATTCTCGGAGACAGCGCAACCACGGTAACCGTTAGCAATGCCAACGTGGAGTTTCTTGATGAGCTGGCCCCGCAGGCACGTGTCCAGCGCGTCTACAACGGAATCGATCTCGGTCGTTTTCCGATGCGAACTGAGCAACCCGGTGCCTCCGCAGCACCGTTGCTGCTCTTCGTCGGCCGGTTGGTAGAGAAGAAGGGGGTCGGCGACATTCTGACCGCGATCTCGCTTCTGAAGCGACGCGGGACGAGCGTGCGACTGCGGATCGTCGGCGGAGGCGAACTGGAGCCCGCGTTGCGCAAGCAGGTGACCGACCTCGATTTGGACTCGCAAGTCGAGTTCGCAGGCCCCGCCTCGCAGGAGGAGTTGGTCGCGGTGCATCTCGCGGCGGCGGATCTGTTCGTTCTTCCTGCCATCGTTGCCGCCGACGGTGATCGCGACGGACTTCCGACCACACTCTTGGAAGCAATGGCCTGCGGTGTGCCGGTCATCACGACGGCACTCCCAGGGATCGACGAAGCAACACCGCACAACGATGCCGGGTTACTCGTACCGCCGGGGCAACCTCAGGCTCTGGCAGAAGCCATTGACGAGGCGTTGCGCAATCGAGCACTCACCGCGCTACGAGCCAACCGCGCTCGGTTGCGGGTCGAACAACTCTTCGATGTCCGAAAGAACGTGCCGCAGTTGCTCGAAGTGATGCGAGCTGCGGTCTCCGCGCAGCAATCCGAGGCCTCCGCGTGAAGGGAAATCACGCAGAATCGCCTTCGCGCAGGCAGCGACTGCTACACGCCGCACGCCGGATGCATACGGTGATGTGGCCTCATCGACGCCTGGCGATTGTGTCCGGACTCGCGATGTTCGGTGCGGCACTCGCGGCACTCGCATCACCCTGGATCCTGCAGGTGGTACTTGACGGCGTGCTGGGCGGGAGACGCGATCACGGTCTGTTTTCGTGGCTCGGTGCGTGGCTTCCAGCGTCGCCTCAGCGATTGCTGGCGACGATGGCGGTGGCGTTCCTGGGGCTGACGGCGGTGAAGGGTTCCCTCACCTACCTGCAAAATCTGTCGGCAGCGACGGTCGGCCAGCGCGTGGTGGCACAGTTGCGGCTGGAAGTCTTCGGTCGGCTGCTGCGGCTGTCACCGACCTTCCATGCACGCCGCAAAACCGGCGACCTGCTCCTACGCCTGACCGGCGACATCTCGATGTTGCGCGAGGTGATGCTCCCTTCGTTACTCGAGGCGTCGCGGCAAGGGCTCCAGATCATCGGCGCGTTGATCGGCATGCTGCTGATCGACGGCCTGATGACCGCCGTCGCGATCGGCATGTTGCCGCTCTTGTCGCTGACCACGGTACGGATGAGCGGCAGGATCCGCGCGGTCGTGCGCGAGCAACGACGCAAGGAGGGCCGGCTTGCCACCACGGCGAGCGAAGCACTCAACTCATTGCTCGTGGTCCAGGCATATGCGCGCGCCGACGCGGTGGTTGCTCGACTGTCGCGCCAAAGCGACCGGAGCCTCGGCGCGGGCCTACGCTCTCTGAAACTCGAGGAGTCGATGGCCCGGGTGGTGGAGTTGACGCTGGCGTGCGGCGTCTGTGCCGCGCTGGGGTTGGGAGGCTGGCGCGCGATGCAGGGCGTGATATCGCCCGGAGAATTGATCGTCTTCTTGACCTATCTGCGCTCGCTCGACAAGCCGATCGCGGCACTCGTTCGCTTGTCGGCGAAGATCAACAAGGGGGTCGCTTCCTGGGAGCGCGTGGCCGAGATCCTCGACGCTGACGAGCGCGTACACGAGTTGCCGAACGCCCAGCCGGTCTCCTCGCCGCGTGGTTGCATCGAGTTTCAGAACGTCACATTCGGTTACGACCCCGCAGTGCCTGTGCTGAACGGAGTTTCGTTCAAGATCCAGGCTGGTGAATCGATCGGAGTGGTGGGCCCGTCGGGTGAAGGCAAGTCGACTCTGCTGGCATTGTTGCTACGGCTCTACGATCCACAGCAAGGCCGAATCCTGTTCGATGGACGCGATATCCGCGAGTTGAGGCTCGACGACTACCGTCGACAACTGGCGACCGTACTGCAAGAACCATTTCTCTTCGGGATCTCGGTGGCGGAGAACATTCGCACCGGCAATCTGTCCGCGAGTGACGACCAGGTTCGCGCTGCCGCGCGAGCAGCCGAGGCCGACAGATTCATAGAACGGCTCCCCGAGGGGTACGAGACAGAACTCGGCGAACGCGGCGCTTCACTCTCCCGAGGTCAGCAGCAGCGGATCGCGATCGCACGTGCTTACCTGCGCGGCGCGCCCGTGATGGTGCTGGACGAGCCGACCACGGGGCTCGATCCGATCGCCTCGCGCGAGGTGTGCGCCACACTGCTGTCCTTGGCCGAGGGGCGTACGTGCATTTGGATCGCTCACGATCTCCAGCAGATCCAAGACCTGCCGCGGGCGATCGTGCTGTCGCACGGCCGGGTTGCGCAGGATGGGTCGCCCGCCGAGCTGCTTTCGAGTGCCGGCAAGTTTCGTGATCTGTTCGGGACGGTGGCGTAATGAGCAGCCTTTATTTGCGCGATGTCGCGATGCCATTGCTGCGTCAAGCACTCGATGTACAGGCGATGCAGCCGCGACTCTCTGCGCTCCTCGGCGACCACCACCAACTCTGTGCCGTGGACGTATTGAAGTACAAGCCCGGGCGCCGATGCGCCCTGGCCTACACGCTTCGAACTCCGAGCGGGCAGTTCCGATTGTTCGGCAAGGTGTTCGCCACGGGGCGCGGGGCCGGAATCCTTCTGACGCAGGGGCGAATCTTCGGCGCGCTGGAGTCGTCGATGCTCCGAATTCCGCGGCCTTTGAACTATCTCTCCGACCTGAAGCTGCTGCTGACCGAGTTTCTCGAGGGACGCCTGCTAGCCGACGAACTCTATCGAGGCGACACCGTTCGATCGTCCGAGCGAATGGGGTTGGCGTTGGCGGCGCTCCACGGCAGTGGTGTCGTTTGCGCCAAGCGTTGGACGATCGAGCGCGAATTGACCAACGCGATCAGGACTTGCGAGGAGTCGATGCGAAACCCCGCTCGTCCACGCGCCCTGGAGTCGGCGATTCGCACCGCAGCGTCAAGGACCGAGGTTCTTCCGGAGTTGCCGGTTCATCGCGACTACTACCTCGACCAGTTGTTCGATGTCGAGGGGCGGACGGCACTGTTCGATCTGGATGACGCGCGACAGGGAGAGGCGGCACTCGATGTCGGTAACTTCCTAGCGCACCTGACCCTCCGCCCACTGCAGTTCCCAGAAGTGGCGCCAGCCTGCGCCGCTGCGCGCTCCCCATTTCTGGCCGCGTATCACGCGGCATCGGCGCTCCCAAGCGAAGCGCTGACTGCTCGCACCAGAATCTATGAAGCCACGTCGCTATTGCGGCTGGCAGGTGTTTATGCCGGTCGTCCACGTTGGGCCGACTCGATCCCAGAGCTGCTGATGGATCGATGCCAAGCCATTCTTTGAAGGAGGAGCAATGAAGAAGTTAGCTGTCTTACTGCTCGCCGGTGTGTCGGCCGGGTTGAGCTTCGGCGCTACGATCTCCGGACGTGTGACCGATGAACGCGGCGTTGGAATCTTCAACGTCGACCTCGACTTCATCGTGGTCTCGACGGGCAACAAGCAAAGCGCCAATAACGACAAGACCGACGCGGGTGGTAACTACGCGACTCCGGTTCCCAACAACATCTACGACGTCTATTACATTCCTCCGATTGGCTCCCGCTACGCAGGTTTCCTCCAGAAGAATGTCAACCTCAATGTCAACCAGACGCTGAATGTGACACTCAAGGATGC
>CAZAHQ010000213.1:0-6897 GCA_964484415.1 uncultured Acidobacteriota bacterium
GCCAGCGTGGCTTCGAAACGTG
Organism: uncultured Acidobacteriota bacterium; assembly: GCA_964484415.1. Classification (GTDB taxonomy): domain Bacteria; phylum Acidobacteriota; class Polarisedimenticolia; order J045; family J045; genus JANNUT01. The sequence goes on from CAZAHQ010000213.1 coordinate 23, forward strand.
GGCACCCAGGCGGACGAACCACGACGCGGTAGGGAGTGTTGACCCCTTCGCGGGCCGCTTGGCGTCGCAACGAACAGTGCGGTGAGCAGTGCAGTGAGCCATCAGGCAATTCGAGCCGCATCGTCTCCCAACAACGCGAGCCGATCGCGGCGTCGGGTGTCAATCCGAGCATCTCTGCAGCAACTGCATTGATCACACGAATGTGGCCACTGGCGTCGGTACACCACACTCCACAACGCCCAGCGCGCACTTTCCTTGGCTTTGAGAACTCGCGCATGCCCGACTCCCGCCGCTGTTTTCCTGGCTGGATGCGGTGCGTGCGCGACCGTAGTCCCGTTTCCGACCTCGGTCAACGACCTCGCGACAAGAAGGCCGAGGCCTGCCCTGGCACCCACTTGCTGGTGTGGCGGGCAGGTCCCGGCCGGTAACGGCAAAGCGTCAGCGACTGTTGCGGCTGCGATTAGTTGAACTTCCTGAATGCCCTATGAGTGATTTCATCCAGTTCACTTCTTGGGGAAGTTGGTCTGGTAGATCGTGAACACGTCCTTGCTCTCGCCCGGAGCGAAGTAGCCGAGCGAATAGTGCAGCGCCGCGTTGCAATCGTCCTCGGTCATCATGTGGCTGTTCTCGATGCGCATCGGCGCCCGCGTCGTGATGTCATCCCAGGCCCACAAGTCGACCAGGGTCGGCATCATCGGCACCAGGAACGAGCGCTTGAGCGGCTGCTGATGCCCCTGCTGTCCTGAGACCGTCATGCGTGCCGGAAGGTCGAGGCCGGTCGGAACGTAGCCCAATCCACCCGGAACGTTCTCGGCCGCGGTCGCCTCGAAGGCGCCGGCTGACCAGTCGTTGTAGAAGCTGGCCAATACGTCGAAGTCGACGATTCTCTTGTAGACGACGTCACGCAGTGGTTTGGTCGACAGGTTCTGGATCTGGGTCTTGAGTACGAGCCCAGGCTGCAGCTTGTCGAACACGAACGAGAAGGTGAGGCGCAGCAGTCCGTCGTTGGTGGTCAGCACCACCTCTTTGAACGCGCTGTTATCGAATTCGTGCACAAGCTTGGCACCCGGAACGACACTCAAGTTCGTGAAGGCTGGAAGCGGCGCGCCGAAATCGGGCTGGTAGAACGCTTCATGTCGAAGCGTCGGCGCGAGGGTGAACGGGTTCATCTCGTTGTAGCCAACGAGGAATCCTTCGCCCCAGTAGGCAATCGCGAGCGATTCTGTGGTGGGGTAAGCGAACGGCGTGTCACCTGCCCACTGCAGGCCGACGCCCAAGAACCCCTGTCCAACTCCGATCGTGCCGAAGTCGTTGATGCCGATCCGGACGTAGTCGCCGGTGAAGATGTCGCCCGTGATGTAAGTGGTTGGCGAGAGTGTGGCCGACTCGCGCCCTTGCGGTGATTCGCCCGCCACGGCGAAGCCTGCCGCCAAAATCATGGCGGCAAAGACCGTCAACTTTTTCATGTGAAATCCTCCCTTCCTGCGTACCAGGCGCAGCCCAACAGTCAGGCCGGACGGGGCGACACGCGGTGTGCGCATCGCGCCCCACCGGTTTGCGTGCAGGTTAGGATCGGGCGCTGCGGTGCGCATGACCCATCTGGATCATTCGCGAACGGAAGATCCAAAGGCCAAGAACGCGCGAGTTTGCAGTTGTTGCGAAGGACAGCGGCAGGTGAACCGTTCCGTCACTTCTGCCCGCGCTTGAGCGCCGCTTTGTAGTACTTCATCGCCTCGCCAAGATGCTCGTTGATCTTCGCAATGCGGGTTTCATCGGAAGGGTGAGTGCTCAGGATCTCGGGTGGTTTCTGCCCACTCCCTTGCGACGACATTCGCTTCCAAAAGTCGCGCGCCTCTTTGGGGTTGTAGCCGGCCATCGCCATGAAAATCAGCCCAAGGCGGTCGGCTTCGCTCTCCTGCAGCCGGCTGAACGGCAGCAAAACCCCGAACTGCGCGCCCGCTCCGAAGGCGGTCATCCAGAGTTGCTGCGTTTGCTGTGGCTTGTCCTTGATCGCGACGGCGAGCGCCACACCGCCGAGCTGAGCGAGCAGGCCTTGACTGACCCGTTCGTTGCCATGCTCGGCGATGGCGTGAGCAATTTCGTGTCCCAGCACAACTGCCAAGCCGGCCTCATCCTTGGTCACCGGCAACAGGCCCGAGTAGACGACGACCTTCCCTCCCGGCATGCACCACGCGTTGACCTCGTCGCTTTCAACCAGATTGAATTCCCACTTGTAGCCGGCGAGTTGATCGCTGAGCCCGTGCCTTTGCATGTAGCGTTCGACCGACTTCTGGACGTTGACTCCGACCTTGCGCACGAGTGCGGTCTGCTCGGCGTTCTTGCTGAGCTTCGCGTCCTTGAGGAAGGTGCCGTACTGCTGAGCACTCATCCCGAGCATCTCTCCGGCGGGGATCAGGCTGAGCTGTTTTCGACCCGTAATCGGGACGGTGGCGCAGGCGATCAGGGCGATAACGGCGGTAGCAAGCAGCAAACGGCGTGGAGCCATGGGAACTCCTCCTCGCGCGTCAGACTAGCGCATCCCGCGGAGAACGCCCGTTGCGCTTGGCGATGGCGGTCGCAGCCTTTCCGGAGGCCTGCCGGGGCCTTCTCTTCTGAGACGACTTCGGCTCTGGGGCCGGATCGTGGTCCCGATTCCCACGGCAGTTTTGAAGAAAAGCAGCCGTGACGTGGGGAGGTGACTGCCTTTCTCCGTTTACTGTTAGCAGACGTCGGCCGCACCGGGTGGAACCGTGCGCTTGCGGCCCGGCAACGAAAGGGAGGCACGATGCGAGGTCGGTTGCTTATCGGGGTTATGGGTGTGGCGCTGGCATGGGGATCGGCCGCCGAGGCACAGAGTTGGATGGCTGGAACCTCCGTCGGCGCTGCCAAGCAGTACAGCTACGAGGTCGGCGGACCTATCGATAACAGGGACGAAACCGACACTGCCCTGCGTGTCTTCGGTGGATACCAATTCCATCCCAACATGGCAGTCGTGGTTTCGTATGTCGATCTCGGCGCTGGAAGTTATGACGGCCCGGCATTTGGTGGCTTTACCGACAAGCTCACCGCGGACGGGTTTGACTTCTCGTTCGTTGGAGGGTTCGCTCCCGGTGAGCAGAAGCGGTTCCGCACATTCGGCACGATCGGGTTGTTCCGCTGGAAGCAAAAGGTCTCATACCGTGACACGAGCGGCTTCTATCCCTATGACGATTCGGGCACCAGCCTGAGTTTCGGACTCGGCTGCGAGGTGACGATCGACGAGGGCGGGCACTGGGGCGTGCACTTCGACTACCAGCGATTCAAGGATGTCGGAGACAAGGACAACTCAGGTCACGAATACGATCGCAGCATGCTGTCGGTTGGAGTGCAGTACCGCTTCGGCAAGTAGCGACGAACTCGGAGTACCGTGGCCGCAGCGGTGCCGCCGCTGCGGCCATTGTGTTTGTTGACACTCGCTCGCCGGCCCGAATCAGCGTGTTGGGCTGAAGATCGATGAGCGCGCGGCGCGGCTCTGTCTATCACTGCGGACAGGTTGCCGTCCAATCGTTGCCGTCACTACGGAGCTGCGCGAGGCTCGGTATCCGGCCGGTCAGGCTGGCGGCGACGTTGTAGAACGAGTCGGCATTTGCGGTCGGCGCGGTGCGGTCGTAAATGCCGAGCGCGAATGGTGCCCGTCCAGTGATCTCGACGCGGTAGTTTCGGCTCGTCTCGCCGACATCCAAGGCATAGCAACCGAGCATCGTCACTTTGGCGCCGCGCGCGCGCAGCGCTTCCACGACATCGTAAGGAATCAGGGCGCCGGCCTCGTTCCAGTAGAAGTTGAGGCTCGCCGGCGAGCGCTCGATCTGCACAGCGAGCTTCTTGGCGATGGTTCCGGACGCGACTAGCTTTCCCTCCGGCTTTGCGCTCCATTGAATCATCGAGAGGCGTGCGGCAATCGTCGTGGGATCGACGGCGGTGGCAGTGGCTGGCTCGGCAGTAAGGATTGCTTCGGCCATCGGGCCGGCAGCGACCACCGCCTCCCACTGCTGTGTGCACTGGTCTTTTGCCCATCTCGTCGACTGTGGATTGGCGGCGATGGTTTCGCGCGTGCACCGTGCGATGAACTCGGCTTGTGACTCGATACCACCGGGTGTTGCGGCCTCGAGCTCCGGCTGGAGGCCGGACAGGAGCCACAGCGACGTTACCAACATCAGTGCCATGCGACGCATCGGATCCTCCAAGGCGGATCTCTCTAGGACGAGCGGCCCTGCGATCTGTCAGGCGAGTGGTCTTCGGGACCGAGGTCGCGGTGCGATCCCCTTCCACTCCGATCTCGACTTCCTCGGCGCGTGCAGATCCGCGATACTCCCTTTGATTCACCGCTTGCGGCTCGGACCGTTGGTCACGACTGGGCCGCACTCGATTGGGGAGACGACATGTCGATGCGCAGCGCAGCAGTACGGCGGCTCAGGGCGTTTACGATTTGCCAACTGATCTTCCTGTCGTACGCCGTGATCTCCCTCCCGGCCTGCAACGCTCCGCGAAATGCGGCGACGGCCAGAAGCTACTTCGACGCGCAACTTGCCGACCAGTTGGTTCCTCTGCTCGAACAAGCGATTCGCTTCCCGACCTCCCAAGGAAACACCGAGGCTCGCGACGCACAACAGGCGTGGCTCTTGAAGACCGCAGCAGAGTTGGGGCTCGTCGCGCGCGATACAGGCAAGGTGGTCGAGATCGAACTCGCCGGCGCGGCCGCGGCGCCAGTACTCGGACTTGTCGTTCACGGCGATGTCCAGCCGGTGGAAGAACGCGCATGGTCGATCCCACCGTTCGCCGGCGTAACAAAAGATGGTTACGTGTTGGGGCGCGGGTCGTGCGATGACAAAGGACCACTCGTGCAAGCCATGCTGGCGATGAAAGCACTCGAGCAGGCCGGCCCGGCACGCACGCACACCGTGCGACTGTTGGTCGGCTCCGATGAGGAGAGCGACAACACCGACATCGCCGAGTACCTCGCACATCACGCACCTCCTGATTACTCGCTGGTACTCGATTACGTCTTCCCAGTGGTGGTCGGTGAGAAAGCGTGGACGGGGTTGTTTCTCGATACCAAGCCTGGACCACGCGGCAGCGCGAAGCTCCCCTACCGAGTCGAGTCGTTGCAAGCCGGACTCGCACCGAGCATCGTCCCCGATCGTGCGCAGCTCGTACTGCGCTGGCTCAACGGCTCGCCGGATTGGCACGGCCTGCAAACGAAACTCGCCTCGGCCGCGTTGCCGGAAGGTACGCGATTGGAAGTGACTGTCCGAAGCGAGAATGCCGCGTTGCTCGAGATCGTAGCGCACGGAAAGTCGGCGCACGGCGGCGTGAATCTCGAGGGCGGACGGAATGCACTCGTTGCGTTGGCGCGTGCGACGGAACGGCTTTTGCCCCCGTCAGGCGAGGACGATCTGCTTGCGTTCGCTCGCCTCGCAGGTCAAGACCTCTACGGCACCGGCCTCGGTCTGGTAGAAGACGACCCGGTCTGGGGGCGTTACCTCGTCAACGTCGCGACGATAGCGCCTCGAGAGGACGGCACGCTGCGGATGATGATCGTGCTGCGGCGGCCACCACCGCGCACAGGCCCGCAAATTCGCGCCTATCTCGAAGCGCGCGTTCGAGCGTTCGAACAAGCGACCGGAGCGCGCTTCACGATCGATGGTTACTGGGACGACACACCGCTGGCACTCAATCCCGAGGCGCCGTTGGTGAAGCGCCTACTCGCCAGCTATCAGCGCGCGACCGGCGTTGCTGCGCCGCCCGCGGTTGCGGGAGGCGGGACCTATGCCAAGCGGATCCCGAACGCGATCGCATTTGGAATGTGGTTCCCAGGGAAACCGTACCCGGGTCACGACGTCGACGAGAAGATCTCTGTCGCCGACTTGCAGCGTGGCACGCACGTGTTGATCGAAGCGCTGGCGGATCTTGCGTGTGGCGCGAGGCTCGATGACGCGCTTCTGTTGGGAAAAGTGGACGCGCCTGCTGCTGTGAATTGAGGGGCGTGAGTTCGACGATTCAGTGACTGGGTGGTCGCGGTGGTGGGGTGGGATTTGTCTTCGCTGTCGGCTGTTTTGCTGTTTCGTCGCGGGGTGGTTCGTTGCCGGCGCAATGGGCGAGTGCGGCTGCCGGTCGTTTAGGGTCGGCTGCGTTTCTCATCGAGGGTTGTGGTTCCAACGCGGTGCTCGAGGGGGCGGGGTTCGGGGTGGTGGTGGGGTGGGTCGTGGGTGGCGAGAACAGGACTACGTGAGCGCGAGCGGTTCTGTTGCTGGTGGGGGGCGAGAGAGGATCTACGCAACCTGCCCGGCGGCAGCATGAACAGGGTGTCCACTATCTGTGGGGAGGCCCAAGTTTGTTGCTGGCGTGGGGAGTGAGAGGCATCAGATGCGCGTGAGCGGCCTCTTCTTGCAGGCACGCGGTGCAAGAATTGTCAGATGCGCGTGAGCGGTTCTGTTACTGGCGTGCGGCGCGAGAATTGTCGGATGCGCTCGAGCAGTTTTGTTGCTGGCGCGTGGCGTGAGAGTCGCCAGATGCGCGTGAGCGGCCTCTTCTTGCAGGCACGCGGTGCAAGAATTGTCAGATGCACGTGAGCGGTTCCGTTGCTGGCGCGTGGCGCGAGAGTTGTCAGACGCGCTCAAACAAACTTGTTGCTGGCGCGTGGCGCGAGAGTTGTCAGACGCGCGTGAGCCGTTCAGTTGGCGGTGCATGTGTCATCGGTGAGCACGTACAGTAGCGCAACACAAATCGCTTCAGTGCAGCCCGCGCACCTTGCACGCGCACGCTTGTCACGTCGTCTCGCCTGCGCAAAATATTTGTTCATTCACTGCACACTTTCGATTGTTGTTCGTGTGATTTGT
>CAZAHQ010000214.1:0-6873 GCA_964484415.1 uncultured Acidobacteriota bacterium
TGGGAGATCGGCGAATCGTCATAGCAAGCGGTGCGATCGGTCTCGGTGCGGACGGGGATAGTGCGTCGCGCGAGTTACTCAACGACTACATGGAGCATGCCTCGGCGCACTCGGTGCTGGTGATCCTCGCCGAGAAACTCGACGGTCGTCTATCGGTGGTGAAGAAGCTCGAGCAACGTGGATTCGTGATCCCTTGTGAACTTCCCACCGAACGCGAGATGCCGACCTGGCTCGGGGCGCGCGGCAAAGAGTTTGGTGTCGATTTGACCTCCGCAGCGTGTCAGGTCTTGGCCGACGCACTCGGGGCCGACACCGGGATGGCCGACGGAGAACTGCGCAAGCTGGCCCTACTCACGTCGGCAACCGGCGGTGCCGTCGATGTGGCTCAGGTAGAACAGTCACTCGGCCCATCACGTGCGGTGGGTGCCTTCGCACTGGAAGACGCGCTGCTTGCCGGCGATCTGCGCCGCGCTCTTGACGCGCTGCAGCGGCACCTTGCCGACAACGACCCGGGCGTTCCGCTCGCACTGTTGGGCCGCTTGAGCGGTATCGTGCGACGGCTCGCTTTGGCGTTCGCCGTCACCTCTCGCGGAGGCGGCGAGAACGAGGTCCGCGCTGCGTTAGGAGCACATCCTTTCGTTGCCGGAAAGTACGCGCGCGCGGCTGGAAAACTCGGCCCGCAAGCAGAGCGCGCACTGGCGGCCTGTGTTGCCGCCGATCTGGCACTCAAATCTGGGCGAGATGCGCGCGCCGCACTGGTCGCCGTGGTGATGTCCCTGACCACCCCACTCTCGACGCCGCGTCGATCCGCGACGGTTCGCCCGCTTGGAGAAACTCGCTCGTGACCGCACACGAAACGATCGTCATCATCGACTTTGGAAGTCAGGTTACTCAGTTGATCGCTCGACGTGTGCGCGAGGCCGGCGTCTATGCCGAGATCATCGGACCGCGTCACGCCACGGCGCGACTCGACGACCCGCTCGTGCGGGGTGTCATTCTCTCCGGTGGGCAGGCTTCGGTATACGAAACGGGTGCGCCGGATATCGACGATTCGGTACTTGCCACGAAACTCCCATTGTTGGGGATTTGCTATGGAATGCAGTTATTGGTTCATCGCACCGGTGGCAGGGTGGAGCGCGCACCCGAGCGTGAATTTGGGCGCGCTCAACTCGAGATCGTCGATGCGAACTCCAGGTTGCTGAACGGGCTACCCGGACAGAGCACGGTCTGGATGAGTCATGGCGATTCGATCGCCGCGTTGCCTGCCGGTTACCACGTAACGGCTCGAACCGAGAGTGCACCGTATGCAGCGAGCGAGAATCCGCAAACACGGCGGTATGCCGTGCAGTTCCACCCTGAGGTCCGTCACACGGAAATCGGTTCACGAGTGCTGAGCCGATTCGTGCGTGAAATCTGCGGCTGCACCGGCGACTGGTCGATGCAGAAGTATGAAGAGGAGGCCGTCAGCGAAATCCGCAGTCAAGTCGGTACCGACGGGAGCGTGGTATGCGCCCTTTCCGGTGGAGTCGACTCCTCGGTGATGGCGATGTTGGTCCATCGCGCGATTGGTGATCGGTTGGTGGCTGTGTTCGTCGACAACGGTTTGCTACGCAAGGACGAAGCGACGAGCGTGGTTCGCACCTTCGAAGGGCAATACGGGCTACCGGTTCGAGCTGTCGATGCGCGGGCCCGCTTTCTGGACCGCCTGGCCGGCGTAAGCGATCCGGAAGAAAAGCGGCGGCGTATCGGCCACACCTTCATCGATGTCTTCGAGGAGGAGGCCCGCAAGATCGGGGCAGGGTGGCTGGCTCAGGGGACCATCTACCCGGATCGTATCGAATCGAGTTCGATCAAAGGACCGTCGGCGGTGATCAAGTCACATCACAACGTAGGCGGACTCCCGGAGCGGATGAACCTGGCCTTGATCGAACCACTCAAGTGGCTGTTCAAAGATGAGGTGCGCTCGCTCGGAGAACGTCTCGGGCTCGATCCTGCATTCGTCCATCGGCATCCGTTTCCAGGACCGGGCCTGGCGGTCCGCCTGCTTGGAGAGGTGACGGAGACCCGCTTGGCGATTTTGCGCGATGCCGACGCGATCTTTCGTGAAGAATTGCAGCGTTCCGGGTGGATGGAGAAGACCTCTCAGGCGTTTGCGGTGCTCCTCCCCGTGAAAACGGTCGGCGTCATGGGCGACGGACGCACCTACGAACACGTGTTGGCTCTCCGATCGGTCGATACCGACGACTTCATGACCGCCGACTGGTCTCGCCTGCCGCATGACCTGCTCGCACGCATCGCAGGGAGGATCGTCGGCGAGGTTAGAGGTGTAAACCGTGTTGTGTACGACATCACCAGCAAACCTCCAGCCACGATCGAGTGGGAGTGAGAGGGCGGTACGTGTCTCAGTTCATACACCTGCACAATCACACCGAGTTCAGCCTGCTTGACGGCGGGCAGAAACTCTCCGTGTTGGTACGCCGTGCCAAGGAACTCGAGATGCCCGCGGTCGCGATCACCGACCATGGAAATCTGTTCGGTGCGTTGGAGTTCTACCAGCTCTGCAAGAAAGAGAAGATCAAGCCGATCATTGGCTGCGAAGCCTACCTCGCGCCCGGCAGTCGATTCGACCGCGGATCGCAGCAGACCGCGCATGGCAAGGCCTACTACCACTTGGTTCTACTGGCGATCAACGAAGAAGGGTTTCGCAATCTGGTTCGCTTGTGTAGTTACGCCTATCTAGAGGGTTTCTATTACAGGCCCCGAATCGACAAACAGATCCTCCGCGCCCACGCGGCGGGACTCGTGGGGTTATCCGCATGCTTGTCGGGGGAAATCCCTGTTCATATCCGGCGCGATGAAATGGACGCCGCGCGCGCCGCGTTGGCGGAATATCTCGAGATCTTCGGTGCCGGCAACTTTTACCTCGAAATGCAGGATCAGGAGATTGAGGCGGAAGTCACCGTCAACGAAGGAATCCTCAGGCTCAATCGAGAGACTGGCGTACCACTGGTTGCGACGAACGATTGCCATTTCACGCACCGCGACGACCACAAGGCTCACGACGTGCTGATCTGCATCGGCACCGGCAAGAAACGTGACGACGCCGACCGGATGCACTACAGCGAACACCATTTCTTCAAGTCCCACGCCGAGATGCTGGAACGATTCGAGTGGTGCCCGGAGGCGCTGGCCAATACGCTACAGATCGCAGAACGCTCTGATCTCACGCTCGATACGAGTCGACATCATCTTCCGGATTTTCCGGTTGATCCGAGCGAAACGATCGAGGACCGGTTTCGTCAGGAGGTGCGCCGCGGCTTCGAACAGCGGATGGTCGTGTGGCGAGCGCGCGCCGCGCGAGACCTGCTGCGCCATAGCCTCGCGGAGTACGAGCAACGCCTCGAACGGGAACTTCAGACGATCGTCCAAATGGGGTTTCCCGGCTATTTCCTCATCGTCTGGGACTTCATCCGCTACGCGCGCGAGGCTGGTATCCCGGTCGGTCCGGGGCGCGGATCGGCGGCTGGGTCGCTGGTCGCTTACTGCCTGAGGATCACGGACATCGATCCACTCGAATACGACTTGCTGTTCGAGCGGTTTCTCAACCCTGAACGAATCACGCTCCCGGATATCGACATCGATTTCTGTTTTCGGCGCCGCGGCGAGGTGATCGAGTATGTAACGCGCAAGTACGGCAGGGAGAACGTCGCGCAGATCATTACGTTCGGAACCATGGCAGCGAAGGCTGCCATCCGCGACACGGGGAGAGTCCTTGGCCTTCCGTATGCCGAAGTCGATCGCATCGCGAAGCTGGTACCGGACGAGATCGGTGTACGTCTCGGCGATGCAATCGATGCCGTGCCTGCACTCAAGCAACTGCGAGATACCGATGCCGCGGGCGGAGAGCTACTCGCGGTTGCACTGAAGCTCGAAGGGCTCTCGCGCCATGCAAGCACGCACGCTGCGGGAGTGGTGATCACGCCCAGACCGGTGATGGAGTACGCACCGCTCTATCGTTCCAACAAAGATGAAATCACCACGCAGTGGGCGATGTCGGATATCGAAGCGGTTGGCTTACTCAAGATGGACTTTCTTGGGCTAAAGACGCTGACGCTGATTAGCGACGCGCTCGAGTTGATCAACAGGTCCGGCGAGTTGCGACCGATTCTGGAGGAGATTCCACTTGCCGATCCTAAGACGCTCGACCTGTTCGGGCGCGGCGATACGAGCGGCGTGTTTCAGTTTGAATCCAGCGGCATGCGCGACATCTTGCGGCGACTGAAACCGGAGCGCTTCGAGGATCTGATCGCACTCAACGCGCTGTATCGCCCCGGACCGCTTGGCTCCGGGATGATCGATGATTTCATCCAGCGACGTCACGGCAAGGTCAAGGTCAGTTATCCCCATGCGGTGTTGGAGCCTGTGCTACAGGAAACTTACGGCGTGATCGTGTACCAAGAGCAGGTCATGCAGATTGCGTCGACGATGGCGGGGTACTCACTTGGTGGCGCCGATTTGTTGCGTCGCGCGATGGGGAAGAAGAAGAAGGAGGTGATGGAGGCGGAACGCGAGAAGTTCGTCGCGGGTGCCGCCGCCAATGGAATCGGGAAATCGGACTCAGGCCGTGTGTTCGACCTGATGGAGCACTTCGCAGGTTACGGCTTCAACAAGTCTCACAGCGCCGCGTATGCTCTCGTCGCATTCCAGACCGCCTACCTCAAAGCGCATTTCCCCGCCTGTTTCATGGCCGCGCTCTTGACAACGGAAAAGGACAACACCGACAAGCTCGTCGAGTACGTGGGTGAGTGTCGTGCGATGGGTCTGAAAATCCTCCCGCCTGACCTCAATCACTCCGGACTCAACTTCGAGGTCGAGAGCGCTGCGATTCGATTCGGGCTCTCTGCCATCAAAGGCGTCGGCGAGGCGACGGTCGACGCCCTGATCCAGACTCGCGACAAACTAGGCCGCTTCGAGTCGCTGGCCGATTTGTGCGTGCGCGTCGACAGAAAGGCGCTGGGGCGACGACCTCTCGAAGCCATGATCAAGGCAGGCGCACTCGACGCGCTGGGCGAGCGAGCGAGACTTTTCGCAGGCATCGATGCTGCAATGGAACGTGGGACGCGTGCCGCAAGCGATCGATCGACGGGCCAGGTTTCTCTGTTCGGAGATGAGCCGAAAGGCGTGGTGACAACTTTCCCGTTGCCCGACGTTCCGGCCTGGAGCGATCGAGAGCGCCTCGCAGGCGAGAAAGAAGCGCTCGGGTTTTATCTCTCGGGACATCCGTTGGATGCGCATCGGGTTCGGCTCGACGAAACCACATCACACCGCGTGGGATCACTCGAGGGTGCCGTTGGGGAGGTCGTGGTGGGTGGACAGATCGTGGCACTCAAGCGAAGACGCACGAAATCGGGCGACATGATGGCGGTATTCGATCTGGAAGACACGACCGGCAGCGCGGAGTGTGTCGTCTTTCCGAAGCTCTATCGCGACATCGGTGAGGGACTGGTGGAGGATCTTTCAGTCGTTGTGCGCGGCAAAGTCGATACCGCCGAGGGGGCACCGCGCGTGATGGTGGACTCGGTGGTACGGCTCGAGGAAGCGCGGGCCCTCAACGCTGATGGACTGACCGTTCGCCTATCCGGTCGGCTGCTCGACCCGGATCAACTCGAACTGATCGCGTCGGTATTGAGCGACAATCCTGGGCCGGTGCCGGTCTTCTTCGAGGTCGTGAGGGAAGGGGAGTTCCGCGTTGTCTTGCAGGCAGACGATGGCCGAACGGTTCGGGCCGATCGGCAGTTGATCGATGCGATACACAACGCCGTAGGAAGACCCTGCGCTCGCGTGGGGCGGCCGGGACCCTTTGGACTCGCAGGTTGAAGCGCTCGTTCCGAGCGGCTAGGCTCTCCCAGCTCGCGGCGGCATTCGTGTGGCCGCGGCAGTAACTTGGTTGTCAGCAACAGGAGATGAGACTCGATGGAACGCCATCTTTTCACGTCGGAATCGGTAACCGAGGGACATCCGGACAAAGTAGCGGATCAGGTTTCCGATGCCGTGCTGGACTCGGTTTTGGCTCAGGATCCTCGCGGACGCGTCGCCTGCGAAGTCCTGGTGACAACAGGCCTGTGCATGATCTCCGGAGAGATCACGACCACCGGTTTCGTCGACTTCCCGCAGACAGCGCGCGATGTGATCAAACGGATCGGATATACCGATCCACGCTACGGTTTCGACTATCACACGTGCGCGGTACTCAGCACGATCGACCGCCAGTCACCCGACATCGCGATGGGGGTCGATCGCGAAGGAGCCGGCGATCAAGGCTTGATGTTCGGCTATGCCTGCCGAGAGACTGCTGAACTCATGCCGATGCCGATCACGCTGTCGCATCACCTTTGCAAACGTTTGGCAGATGTCAGGCGTTCCTCCGAACTGACTTACCTCGGGCCTGACGGGAAGGCTCAGGTAACCGTCGAGTACGAGGGAGAGCGTCCGGTTCGGGTGCCCACCGTCGTCGTTTCCACGCAACACCACGACACCGTAACGACCGAGAAACTCCGTGAAGAGGTCGCAGAGACCGTGATACGGAGCGTGATCCCTTCGCATCTCATCGATAGCAAGACGGTGTTTCATATCAACCCCACGGGGCGGTTCGTTATCGGTGGCCCACACGGAGATACGGGCCTGACGGGCAGGAAGATCATCGTCGACACCTACGGTGGAATGGGGCATCACGGAGGGGGTGCATTTTCTGGGAAGGACCCTACGAAGGTCGACCGCAGCGCTTGCTATATGGCGCGCAAGATCGCCAAGAACATCGTGGCAGCCGACCTGGCCGACCGCTGCGAGGTTCAACTCGCGTATGCAATTGGCGTC
>CAZAHQ010000215.1:0-6841 GCA_964484415.1 uncultured Acidobacteriota bacterium
CGTGTCGCGGTGACAGTGCGGTGTGCTTGGTGGATAATCTCGCGTCTTTTCAAAAGGGTTCAGAGCGGACCCTTCCCAAGGAGCGCGCGATGTCCCGTAAGTGGTTGATGGCGTTGGCCGTAGCGTGTGTTGTACTGCCGGTTTCGGCGCAGGCCCAAGAGGAACAGAAGGAAGAGCCGAAGCCCGCGGAAGCGGCGGCCCCGTCACTCAACGGTTGGGGAGTCAGTCTCGGTTGGTTTCTGGGTAACGACGTCACCAAGCAGTCCTATCCGGGAATCGGCGTGGCCAGCATCGACGATGGCGTGACGGTCGGGGGCCTTTGGTATCACGATCTGTCGGCCCGCAGCCGGTTCGAAGCCAAGCTGTCGTTCAGCCCCAATTCGTTCGTCAACACGCCCAACGGCGACGTGAACGCGCTCGTTTGGTACATCGATCTGGCCTACATCCCGTACTGGACCTTCGGTAAGACGCGCCTCGGCATTCCGTTCGGACTGGGATGGGCAGGCAGTCACACCTCCGGTCCGCTGGCCGACTCCATCCCCAATCGCGACGAGGCGCTCACGCTCAACGATGGCAGTGGTATGCAGTACTTCATCGGAGCCCAAGCGGCATGGAAATTGGGGCAGAGCCCTTGGTCGATTCAGACCGATCTTCGCGCGCACCGTTTTCATCGAATCGTCAACGTGCGCGAGATCAACACGCAGATCATCGACGTCACCGTGGCCTTGACGCGCAGCTTCTGATTCGTCCGGAGCACTGACCCGGACATTCACCGCGCGAACCGTTTGCAAGTACCAGACGCCGGCAGGGGGTCGAATCCTCGCCGGCGTTTTGCATTTGATCACGCGCTGTTGAGACCGCTCCGCCGCGCGCGTCGTGCAACGAATCACACAGCGGCAGCAGCGCGGTGCGCTCGGCCAGCACTAGGCTCTTCGAAGAAACCGCGACTCATACGGGTCGACTTCGATCTTCTCCCCCTGCTCCACGAACAGAGGCACCTGAACCTCGGCACCCGAGGCCACGACAGCGCGCTTGGTGACCTTCCCGGAAGCGGTGTTACCGCGTACCGCCGGTTCCGTTTCGTTGACCTCGACCACCATCACCTTGGGCAACTCGATGCTGGCGACTTTGCCTTCGAAATGGATCGCGCGAACCTCCAAGCCGTCGATCATCCAGGGGGTGAGGTCTGAGAGGTCTTCGCTTCGCAGCGAGAACTGATCGAACGACTCTTTGTCCATGAAGTGCAGGTCACTGCCGTCGCTGTACAGAAACTCTGCGACCCGGAAGCTGAGATCGGGTTCTTCGAATACCTCGCCCGACTTCCAGGTCTTCTCCACGAATTGCCCATTGATCACGTTGCGCAGTTTGGCCTTGATCAATGTCTGTGAACCACGGGCGGTGGCCGACTGCGTGGTGTGTTCGATCACGGCGAACGGTTGGCCGTCGACCAGGATCCGAATGTTCTTCTTGAAATCGCTTGTACTGATCATCTGCATCTCGAGGGATAGGGGCGGCGAAAATCGACGCCAACGAGGGAATATACCGAAACAAACGTCAAGTGGGCGATGAGATCCCGGATGGCACACTTGCCAAGCATTGGCTGTTCCACGGGAGTTCGGCTCGGCCCGGCTCCTGACGAGAGGCATCGAGCGTGGCAGAATCGCCGGCCACACCGAACCGAACTATGTGCGCGAAAGGAAACACCACACGATGAAAATCGGCGTACCCAAAGAGCGGGCTCGACACGAGCACCGCGTTGGACTCACCCCGTTCGGGGTACAGCGTTTGGTCGGCCTCGGACACGAGGTCGTGCTCGAGGCCGGCGCCGGCGATGACGCCCACTTCCGCGACATCGACTACGAGACGGCCGGCGGGAGAATCGTCTTCCACCACGACGAGGTGTTCGGTCGAAGCGACCTGATTTGCCGGGTCGGGGTCTTGTCCCTCAACGAAGCTGCGATGTTGCGCGACGAAGCGACGATCTGCGGTTTCCTGCACCTGTCGGTTGCGCCACGCGAGGTGCTAATGGCGCTGGCTGCGCGGCGGGCAACGCTCGTGGGATACGAACTGGTGGAGGATCACAACGGGCGCCGGCCGATGCTGGTGGCACTCTCGGAAATCGCCGGCAAGATGGCGATCCAGGCCGCTGGGACGTTGCTTCAACACGAGGAGGGGGGACGCGGCCTCGTACTCGGCGGCGTGCCCGGCATCGCACCGGCAACCGTCGTTGTGCTCGGTGCAGGAACCGTCGGCCGTACCGCGGCACAAACAGCACTCGCGTTGGGCGCACATGTGATCGTCCTGGATAGCAACATGGACAAGTTGCGCGATGCGATCGCCGTTTGCGGCCCGCATTTGGTCACGGCTGTCGCTTCGGCCCGCAATCTCACGAAGTACACCGCGATTGCCGACGCGCTGATCGGCGCTGTCTTCATTCCGGGCAGTCGTGCCCCGTACATCGTGACCGAAACGATGGTCAAGGCGATGAAGCGCGGCAGCGTGATCATCGATCTGGCGATCGATCAAGGGGGATGTGTCGAGACCAGTCGGCCAACGACACTCGGCTCGCCGACATTCACCAGCTATGGCGTCACGCACTACTGCGTTCCCAACATGACTGCCAACGCAGCGCGCACCGCATCGCGCGCTTTGGCGCTCTCGGGATTGCCGTTCCTGACGTGGATGGCGGAGGGTGGAATCGACGGTGCACTGCGTGCCGATGTCGGACTGCGACGCGGCGTTTATATGTATCGCGGGCAGGTGGTTCACGCCCATGTTGCACAGGCGATGGGCGTGGTGCCTGCCACGCTGGATGAACTGCTGGGTATGAATCGGCGCCCCAGCGCCGGAGACAGTGGAGACGGCGGTGAGTTGGTCTGAAGACTATCGCGCGAAACGATGCACCGCTGAGGAAGCGGTTTCCGCCATCAAGAGCGGCGACACGGTCTATCACAGCGGAAATAGCGCTATGCCGGGGGCACTGATTCGGGCGCTCGCGGCTCGACAGAATGACCTGTCCGATGTCACGGTCGTGCACCTGTTGCTGCTGGGTGACTACCCATTGGGTGCTCCGGGCTCCGAGCGAGCGTTCCGGCACAAGTCGCTGTTCATCGGCGGTGCCGATCGCGCCGCGGTCAACGAGGGACGCTCCGAGTACATCCCGGTGATGCTGCATCAGGTGCCGCGGCTGTATCGCGACCGCCACATCCCGCTCGATGTCGCGATGATCATGGTGTCGCCGCCCGACGAACATGGATTCATGAGTTTCGGCGTCGAGACCATTGCTACGCGCGCCGCCTGCGAAAGCGCCAAGGTCGTGATTGCGCAGATCAACCCAAGAATGCCGCGAGTTTTGGGCGACGCGTTTCTGCATGTCGGGCGTGTGAACCACATTGTCGAGCATGAAGAACCGCTGGTGTCGTTGGAGGCGCACGAGGTCTCCGAGACCGAGCGCCGGATCGGCGAACACGTGCGCTCGCTCATCCCCGATGGCGCCACGCTGCAGCTTGGCATCGGCGGTATTCCCGACGCCGTCTTGGCCAACTTGGGAGGCCTGCGTGATCTCGGCATCCATACCGAGATGGTCAGCGACGGTGCGATGCGCGCGATCGAATCCGGAATCATCACCGGCACTCGCAAGTCGTTGCATCCCGGCAAGGTCGTGATCACATTCGCGCTCGGGTCGGCAAATCTGTATTCATTTCTTGACAACAACGCACTGATCGAATCGCACCCTTCCGACTACGTCAACGATCCATTCGTGATCGCACGCAACGACAAGTTGGTCGCGATCAACTCGGCGCTGTCGGTCGACATCACCGGGCAGGTTTGCGCTGATTCGATCGGAACCTCGATCTATTCCGGATTCGGTGGACAGCTGGACTTCATTCGCGGCGCAGCTCGCTCCAACGGCGGTGTGCCGATCATCGCGTTACCGGCCACTGCCAAAGGGGGCGCCGTGTCGCGCATCGTTCCCACCCTTGCGGTCGGGTCGGGAGTCGTCACCACCCGCGCCGACGTGCACTACGTCGTGACCGAGTTCGGCGTGGCCAAACTGTTCGGTCGATCGCTGCGAGAACGAGCCGAAGCACTGACGGCGATCGCGCATCCAGACTTCCGCGAAGAGTTGTCGCGAGCCTGGACTGATCGGATCGCCAAACGGACTCGCGCCTAGCGCCGACCCTCAGATCGCGCGCGGATCGTGGTTCGGACCCTCGCGGCCCCGTCCGCGCGGACGGTCTTTCAGTATTTACAGCATTGCACCCTTGCGTATGGACCCGAGGCCCCCGTATATCGCTGCAGCGTTCGGGGCTACGCCCCGAAACCGGTTCCGTGAGGGGACGAGGGAGAGGGTCGCGATGCTCTTGAGCAGAATCTTGTTTGCCGGCGTTCTGGCCGGCCTGGGCGCCACCGCGTTCGCGGTTCAGCCGAGGCAGGAGTCGAACCGTTTCGACGGACTTGCGATCGAGTCGGCCAGTACCGGGCTTGCGATTCGAGCCATTCCTGTCACCGAGCTTCCCCCCAGCGATCCGCTGCGTGCCGGGTGGAACCAGTTCTCCGCTCAGTACAAGGGCTGGAGCGTCGCCATCGATCAGCGGTCGGGACTTCCGACGCTGGCGCAAGGGACCGGGATCCAGTGGGTCGCCGAGGAGGCCGGCTCGACCTTGCAGAGCGATCGCGAGCGCGTCGAGCAGTTGGAACGAAAGGCGCGTGCGTTTCTGAGCGAACAGCGGCTGCTGTTGGGCGATTGGTCGGATCAGTTGGTACTCGATACGGCCGCCTCCGGCAGGGCCAGCGACAGTTTGTGGCTGATCACATTCCGCCAATCGGTCGGGGGTGTACCGGTCGACGGTGCCCGCTTCGACTTCCATGTCGTGCACGGGAACCTGGTCGCATTCGGAGCCGAGCGTTGGGCTCGCATCACCGGGAGCGTCACACCTCGCGTCGACGCGGCCACCGCGCGCGAAGCGCTGATGGCGTATCTGCAGGCTGAGAGTGGTTCGCTCAACGAATCGGGCGCGCCTGAGCTGATCTTGGTCCCGAGCGATCCGCGCCGCGCACGCGCTGGCGAATGGACCGGTTCGCGCGGAGCGGGACTGACACACTCACTGGTCTGGCGCT
The DNA here is from genome assembly GCA_964484415.1 of uncultured Acidobacteriota bacterium. Lineage (GTDB taxonomy): Bacteria > Acidobacteriota > Polarisedimenticolia > J045 > J045 > JANNUT01. The sequence goes on from CAZAHQ010000215.1 coordinate 5,122, forward strand.
TCCGTGTCAGCGTGCCTGGCGAAGCGTCGAGTTGGGTCGCCGATGTCGACGCCACGTACGACCGCGTACTCTCGCTCAGCGATGAGACTCGCTACGAGCGTGTCAAAGGTGGGGTCTTCCCGATCAGCGCCAACGGCGTCGGCTACGAGGGGACCGAACAACCGAACTTTCCGATTCCGTTCGCAGACTTCACGATCGACGGCACCACGCAAACGGCAAGCGGCGCTGGCCTGTTCACCTGCAGCACGCCGGGGAGCGCGGCGACGACTCGGCTCGATGGTCCCTACGTGCGTATCAGCAACGCCTGCGGACCGGTCAGCGAAACGGCACTCTGCGGCGAGGACATCAACCTGCAGATCGGCCCAGGCACCAATTGCGAAATCCCTGCAGGTGCATCGGCCGGCAACACACGCGGTGCACGCACGTCGTTCTATCAGGTCAATCGGAATGCCGAGCGCGCTCGGTACTGGCTGACGGATAACACCTGGGTCCGCACACCGGTGCAGATCAACGTCAACGTCAACAACACCTGCAACGCGTCGTGGGGCGGCCAACTCAACATGTATCGCGCCGGTGGCGGTTGCGGCAACACGGCCGAATTGCAGGGCGTGCTGGTCCACGAATGGGGCCATGGTCTGGATCAAAACGATGGCGGTGGTTACGACAACTCCTCGGAGTCGTATGCCGACGTGGTGGCGGTCTATGACGCGCGCATCTCCTGCGTCGGACCCGGATTCTATGATTCCGGCACCTGCGGCAACTACGGCGACACCTGCCTGACGTGCACCGGAATCCGCGACATGGACTTCGCCAAACGCCAGGCGAACACGCCCGCCACACCGCAGGACTTTTTGACCAATCGCTGCGGTAGCGGCAGCGGTCCCTGCGGCAAGGAGACCCACTGTGAGAGTTTCGTCTCGGGTGAGTCGCTGTGGGACCTGGCGGTGCGCGATCTACCGGCCTCCGGGTTGGATCCTGCAACCGCGTGGCAACTGGCCGATCGGTTGTGGATGCAATCGCGCAAAGGCTCGGGCGGCAACGCCTACAACTGCGCGCTCCCCAGCTCGGATGGATGCGGCACCAACAGTTGGTATCACAAGCTGCGTGTCGCCGACGACGACGACGGCAATCTCGGCAACGGCACGCCGCACGCCGCGGCGATCTTCAACGCCTTCAAGCGTCACAACATCGCGTGCGGGAACGCGACCGACGCGACCAACCTGAATTCCAGCAGTTGTCCGGTGCTGGCGCAGCCGACCTTGACGACTTCGATCGATAGCGGAGGGCTGCGATTGAACTGGAGCGCCGTCGCCGGTGCTGCCAAGTATCGTGTGATGCGCAGCGACTTCGGATGCAATCGCAGCCAGCAGCCGATTGCCGACGTCACCGCCCCCACACTCACCTTCCTCGACACCGATGTCGCCGAGAACTCGAATGTTTCATATCGAGTGATGGCGGTCGGTAGCAATGCGGCGTGCGAGAGCCCGGTTTCGACCTGCGAGACCAAGGCGCTCGTTCCGTTCAAAGGGCGAATCGAGTTCTTCGGTTCGGCATTCGGTTGTGGAGCGACGATCGGAGTTCGCGTCTTGGACGGCAATGCGGGCGCCACTCCGCTCAAAGTCTCGGTCTGGTCCGACAGCGAGCAAACTCCCGAACTGGTAACACTGACGGCGATCGCGCCTGGGTCGAGCACCTACGAAGGCTCGATTTTGGCCGGCTC
>CAZAHQ010000216.1:0-1795 GCA_964484415.1 uncultured Acidobacteriota bacterium
ACAACCCACCGACAATCGAACCGATGCTCGTTCCGGCGATCGCGTCGATCGGAACGCGCAGTTCCTCCAGGCCGATCAACACGCCGACGTGGGCGGCACCGCGTGCTCCGCCGCCACCAAGGACAAGCCCGACCTTGGGATGTTCTGCCGCGAGCGAGACCGGGGTCGGTAGCAGCGCCAGAAGAAGTACCGCCGCGCGCCGCATCTCAGCTCAACACGCCCGGTCGATTCGACCACGGCTGCCGTACTGGACCGCTGAGCCCGGTCCCGCGCATCGTCGCTACGTCGGTGCGGAGCGGTCCGCTCCGCTGACGAGGCTGATCGAAACCGAAATCGAGCGAATCTGGGCGCGTTTGGTACAGGTTCGGCACGTCCCGCACGCTAACCGATCGGCAAGATTGCGTCCACCACGGCCACCCTCGACTCGGACACGCCATAGGATCCGTTCAGCACAGTGTTAGTCTGCGGCTGTAACAAGCTTTGGTGAGGCAGGACCTAGATGTTGGACGCCCAAACGCGTAAGAGAGTAGCGAGACGCCGATGAACATCTCGCCCACAGAGGTGGCTTCTACCTACCACGGGTTTCGTGAGGGTCGGGACCGCGAGGTGTCGATCGTCACCGGGTGGGTAGCGGCCGTGGTGCGCGGCGGGCGCTGGGGGTTTTCCGATCCCGACGGCATGATCCAAGAGATTCTGATGACGTTGGTCACGTTGGTTCGCCGCGACAAGGTGCAGGACCCGAGTGCGTTCATGAAGTTCGCCTCCACGGTGGCCAAGCGGGCGTGTGTCGACGCCTACTACCGCCAACGCCGCCGCGACAAACATGAAACAACCCCCGATGAAGGGTTCGATGCCCCGGCACCGCCGGGGCTTGATCATCCTGCTGCAGCGCTGGATGCCTCCGCGCGGATCAGAGCACTCTGTCATCTGGCACAACGGATGAGCGATGACTGCCGGAGGCTGTGGACGCTGATCTATGTCGAGAAGCTCCCTTCCGACACGGTGGCTGAGCGGTTGGGCTTGAGCGCGGTCAACATTCGAGTGCGTGCGCATCGATGCCTCGAGAAGGCGCGCGAGATCGTCAAGCAGTTCGAGCAGAACTCACCCGATACTGTGCGCGCATGAACGGTGAGTGCCGGCAGATCGCTTTGGCGATCCCGTGGTTTGCTGCCGGCACGCTGCCCGACGCCCAGCACGCCGACGTCGTCGCGCATCTCACAGACTGCAACGACTGTCGCGAACTGCTGGCGCAGGCTCGACTGCAACTGACCGCCCTGAACGTCGAAGCGTTGCGATCCGGTCCGATCGACGCCGCCCTGCTGGTGCAGTACGCGGAGGAGCCGGAGTCGCTCGATCCGGAGACGAGGCATTGGATCGAGTCGCGCCAAGAAAGCGATGAACTCGCGCGCGAGGCGCTGAGACACTTGCGGGAGATCGATGCGGCACCGCTGCAAGAGGCCACCTCTAGCGTCGTGCGGCCGATCAGCTTGTGGGATCGACTCAGCCGCAGCGTGCTGCATCCGGCTCCGGCCTTTGTGTATCTGGCGGCCGCGCTCGTATGCGGTGCCTTGCTGCTCGATCGGCACGAGTCGAGCGCACCGGATGGGAGCGGTCCGGTTCTAAGGGTCGACGCAGAGCGCACCACACGCGGGCCGAGCGATCCACCGACAAGCGCGCCGCTCGCGATCGTGACCGGGAGATCGTCACGCGATCCGGTGGTCCTGCAACTGATCACCGACCTTTCGCAAGCCGACATCGAGATGCCAGACGCTCGCTTTCTCCTCACGCTGCGCGA
>CAZAHQ010000216.1:1895-6837 GCA_964484415.1 uncultured Acidobacteriota bacterium
TTTCGCAAGCCGACATCGAGATGCCAGACGCTCGCTTTCTCCTCACGCTGCGCGAACGTGGTACCGTGCTCTGGTCGCTCGAGAAACGTGGCCAAGAGTTCTTCTGGAGTCCGCCGCACGCTGTTCTCGGCGTCGCGATCGTTCCCTCGACGCTCCAACGCACCACGCCGTACGACCTGGAGTTGAGTGCTGTCAAACCCGGCGATCCACTCGACGGACAGGTGTTGTTCCGTCGCCAACTGATCATCAGGAACGAGCCATGAAGAGAACATCGAGCGCCGTGGTGCTTTGCGTGCTTGTCGTCAACGGGGTGGGTCTTGCGACGGCCGAGCAACTGTGGGTCATCGCAGAGAAGACCCGCCGCATCTGGTTGGTCGATACCGTGACAAACACTGTCAGCCCCTCTCCGATCATGATCGGAGATCCGGATAGCGACGGGACGCTCGATACGCCGCGCGGCATTGCGTTCTCCACCACGCCGACGCAACGAGGCACCAAGGCGTTGGTCGCCCAAGGAAAGCTGGTCACTGTGGTCGATGTCGCCTCGCGCAACGTTGGGCCGGTCACCGACGTGGGTGCCTTGATCGGTGATCCAAGCTTGCTGCTCACGGGAATTGCGACGTCGGTTCCCCGCCACTTCGGAACCTCGTCGGCCACACGAACGTTCGTCTTCCTCCTGGGGTCGGTAGCCGGTATCGCCGGCGGCCCGCGAAGCGCGCTTTGGATCGCCCTCGATCAGCCGCGCACGATTGCCGGGTCGGTTGGTACCTCCTCGCGATGGTTCGGAACGATCAGCACAGGTTTCAGTGGCGGCTCGGTGCACGTGCTGCCGACCGCCGACGGCCTGAAGCGTCAACGTGTTTGGTACACGCTTATCGACAGCGTATCGGCAACGCCGCGCGTTGCCTCGGTTTTGTTGTCGCAAGCCGACTCGGTAACACCGACGTTCAGTCTCTCGCAGTTCCAACAGCGCACCATGAGCGGAACGGCGCCGGCACCCAAAGCGATTCACCTGGGCGCGCCGGCGACCGCGGAACTGCCGGTGATGCCGTGGTACTCCACGGGCGAGCTCGAAAATGTGCAGCATGGATTCTCGTGCTCGGTAGGTGGACGCCTGACCGCGGCCGCCGTGGTTGGTCCCGGCGTCAACTCCTATACGGTGTTCGCCACCGATGTGCTCAATAGTCAGCTCTTGGTGATCGACCCGGCCAAATGTGCAGGCGCCATTCGCCGACCGACCGGCCGCAACCCGATCTCACTCACCGTCCTGGGCCGCAATCATTGGGACGCCGTCTTCACCACCAATTACGATGGCGATTCACTGACACGCCTCAACCGCGACGGCTCGATGAATACGATCCAGTTGGCGCCGCCAGGCTCGACCTGCGCGGAGTGTCCGTCCGAGTCGGGAGTTGCGTTCCAGTCGCCCTGCGTCGTCGAGCAACTCGCGGTGAGCAAGTCGACGTCGTCGCTCGATCTGAGTTGGTCCGACGAATCCTGTCCGGCCGATGGTTACGACGTCTTTTGCCGCTGCTTGGACAAGGACGTCGACTGCCCGTGCAGTTGCGTCTGTGACGGCTCCCCGCCGTTCGGCTGTGAATGTCCCGGTATCGACGGTGTGCCGTTCGGTGCCGGCGCCAGCACCACCGATCTTGGGCTCGCGCTGTTGCCTCCTCCAGGCGGTGGCGACCCATCGGAAGACGGCTGGATAAAGCTCGGTTCCACCAATCAGCTGCAACTGCAGTTTCCAGGAGATCAGAACGCCGACTGGCAAGCGGCGTTCTCCGTCGACGCGGCGAGTCCACCGCTACCGTAATGCACCGACGTTTCGTGGCGCTGATCGCGAACGCCCTGCTCCTGGGCGGTTGCGGCCAACAGATGCAGCCGCAGCGCGACGCAGCGTCAACGCTGGAGCAGATCCCGCACGGCGATCGCGCCTGGCGCGAGCTACTGGCCGCGGCAAAGGGCGATGAAGCGCGTGCGCAGCTCTGCAACCAGTTGGCGGAGATCGCGCGCACGGCACCGCATCGATGGGAGCCACAATGGGCATCGGCCCGCTGCAACGAATCAAGCACCAGCCGATCACAACTGCTCGCCACGTTGACCCCGCTGCTCGCACTGGCCCGCACCGAAGGTAGCCTCGAAGGTATCGCGTCGATCGGCAACGATCTCGCCTGGGCCGCGTTCGAATCCGGCGATGCGACGCTGGCCGAATCGACCTTCGACGATGCGCTGGCTGCCGCCGTGACACTGCAACGCGACGATCTCCAAGCGTTCATTCAGTCCAACTACGCGGGGTTTTTGGTGGACCGCGGTCGACTCGCGGAATCGCGCCAGCGGCTCGATCAAGCAGCAACCGCCTTCGGCCGACTGAAGATGCCCGCGCAGCAACGCGCCGTAGCTCTCAATGGTGCGATCGTGCAACGCGAGCTTGGAAACGTCACCTCGGCAAAGCGCGCTTTGGAAACGCTGATTCTCGATAGCAGCGCCCTGAGCGATCAACGGATTCACGATACGGCCGAACTCGCGCTCGGGAATCTTCAACTCGTGATGGGCGACCTAGCGCAAGCCTCGCGCCGGTTCGAGTCGGTCACGGCGACGTTCGCAACGCTTCAGTCACGCGCCCACTTGGGGCTGTCGCGGATCGCGCTCGCACGTGGCCGGATCGACGAGGCCGAGGAACACCTACGCCGAACGATCGAGATCATGAACGAGCCGAAGCACCCCGCTGTCTTGCATGCCCGTGCCCTGCTGGCCGAGGTCGCGCTGCGACGCAATCAAGCAGCGCGCGCCGTGATCCTGGCGCTGGAAGTCGCTACAGAAGCACAGACGGCTGCCGCGCAGAAGCCTGCCTGGACAGCGCGTTGGATCGCTGCCCGCGCCTGGAGCGCACAGGGCCACCGAACGGAAGCGATCGGCGAACTCGAGCACGCGATCGAGATCATCGAGAAACAGTCGCAGGGCCTGGATCCCAACGGCGAAGGGATTGCGTTTCTGCGCGAGCGCGCCGAACCGTACGTTGCGTTGGCGCTGTCGTTGGCCACCGGTCGGCACCCCGATCTGGCTCGATCGTTCGCGGTGATCGCGCGACTTCACGCGCGCGGATTGCGCCAGGCGCTGAGCGACACTGTGTCACCCGAGCCGATCGCACTTCGCGACTTGCAGCGGTCGTTGACCAACTCAGACGCACTGATCAGCGTGGCGCTCGGCGAGGAGCAAGGAATCGCCATCGTCGTGAGCCGCGATCGCGTCGACGCTCGCGAGTTGCCGGGACGACAGACGCTCGTGCCGCTGATCCAACGCATGCGCGAAGACCTGATTGCCAGCCGCTCGAGCGACGCCGCGCAGGAGCTGACGCGTCAGCTATTGCTGCCGATGTTGCGCGGACTGGAAACAACCGAGCGGGTGTACCTCGTCGCCGATCGTGAGTTATCCCGCATCCCGTTCGTAGCGATGCCCGACCCGGCCAACATCGGTCAACCGATCGGTGCGCGTCGTGAGATCGCCTTGATGCCGTATGCCGGAACACCGCCACAGTTCTCACCACAACGCGGTCCGGTTTTGCTCGCCGGCGCACCGCGCTTCGAGGCCGGATCCACATGGCATGAACTGCCGTGGAGTGCGTACGAGCTCTCGCATCTGCGCACGCTGTGGGGCGAGTCCAACAGCACGCTGATCAGCGCCGATCGCTTCACCGCGCAGGCTCTCCTTGACTCCGGTCTCGAGCGATTCCCCACGATTCACCTGGCAACGCACGCCCTCGCGTCGACGCTCGATCCAACCGAGTGCGGCATCATCGCCAGCCGCGGCGAGCGAATCGGCATCGATCGCGTGATGCGCTTACCGCTCGCCGATGCTCTGGTGGTGTTGTCCGCCTGTCGCACCGGCGAGGGGGAAGCGATTCCAGGGCAAGGAATTGTGGGACTGAGTTGGGCCGCAATGTTGGGCGGGGCCCGCGGCGTGATCGCCAGTCAATGGTCGGTCGACGATGCGGCATCAGCACGCCTGATGCTGGCGATGCACCGCCACTTGAAGGCGGGACTCGACCCGGTGCGCGCCTTGACACTCGCTCAACGCGAGATCCGAACGACGCAGCACGATCCGGCCATCTGGGCCGCGCACATGGTGATGGTTCGCGCCGCAAGCCCGGTCACGAGCGGCCAACCGTTCTCCGGTAAGAAAACTCGAGCATCTCGGTAACACCGCGCTGGCTCCTGGGACTTCCTCTGTGAACCCGGCCACAGGCCGCCACACAGACCGAAAGGAGCACTCATGAACCGCACTCGAAACACCGCTCTCACCCTCACCGCCACGCTCTTGCTCATGACCAGCGCTTCATTCGCGCAATTGTCCCCGTCACGCCCCGGCGCCGAACGCGACAACGACATGTTCGCGACGGCGGGCAGCCGGTCCGAGACCGAGACCTCGAGTTCAGGAAGCCGAACCAAGCCGAGCATGCGGCGGACGTTCACACGCACCATCGACCCGCGCGACGGCGAGGTCGAACTGTGGGTCCCGAATCGCGCCAAGGACTTGGCCGCGAAGTTCGTGAACTCCGGTACGCAGGACCTTACGGTGATTTTGTATTCGGCACCGAGCGCCGGCAGCCCGATGACTCTTTCGCTCAAGCCGGTCAAGAACGGGATGCCGGGCGCGATTCGCGGCATGGCGCAAGCCACCCGCATCACCGCCATCTGCAACGCCAGCGGAACGCAAACCTGCAAGCTCGACCTGGATCTCAAATTCGCGGCGTCAGGTGGCGGAGCAGGCGACAACATCCACGACGGCTTCTGGTTCGGCTCGAATGACTACCACGGGTCGATCTCCGATCCTGCCGATAGCACGCGCGATTGCCTGTGGAACTACGACGTGCTGTGGGAGAGCGTGACCCCGCGCGACATGGACGTCTTCTTCGAGGCAACCGGGCCGCATAGTGTGCAAG
>CAZAHQ010000217.1:0-6834 GCA_964484415.1 uncultured Acidobacteriota bacterium
GGTTGTCGAACCGGAAATAGTCGCACCAAGAGCTTCAGGTGTTCCTGCAAGAGCTACCCGACCAGAAATCTGGCGTTGTCGGGAGTCGGCTGTCCTGCGGAGAATCCTCATACCGAGAGGTTCTGGTCCATGGTTCGAAGCAGCAGCAGTGTTCGGACGGAGGAGAGTTCGAGCGCAGCTGAGGCGCGTTTACGATGCCCCTGAGATGCCCTGACCGCTGTCCGCCGAAAGCGACACCATCCAAGTCCTTGATTTCATGGAGCCAGAGGCGGGGATTGAACCCGCGACCTGCTGATTACGAATCAGCTGCTCTGCCACTGAGCTACTCTGGCCTGGCAATGACAATCCAATACAACAAAGCCGAAAGCCGCGGGATTCTAGCCAAACCGCACCCCATGCGCCATGAACCCCGAATCCACGGTTATTCTCAGTGCCGATGAAGAAAAGACGCCTGTCCGATCGCTACCGCGGATCCACGGTTTGGGGCGACTCAACCACCGTGATCGGGCCGCGATTCACCTTCTCGGGAGACATTCAGTCCGAGGGGGCGGTGGTGGTAGCGGGGCGCGTCGAGGGGCCGATCGAGTCGGGGGACATCGTGCATGTGCTAGCCGGCTCGGTGGTCTTGGGGTCGGTTCGCGGCCGCGCGGTCATCGTCGACGGGGCGGTGGAGGGGCACGTGCAAGCGGCTGAAGCGCTGGAGCTGGGGCACACCGGGCGCGTGCGCGGCGACCTCGCGGCGGGGCGCATCGCGATTGCCGAGGGGGCGTATCACATCGGCCACGTCAACGCGTGGGATGGTCCCGTGATGCACTTTCGGGAACGGCGCAGCGGCCGCCACTGAAACCGATCGCGGGCAGCGGCTGTCAGCCTCCGCTCCTCCGTCAATTCCGCGAAGCAGACGTTTCACTCAATACGGCCGGTCCCAATTGTCGGCTTTCGGTGCTTCGGTCATGGCGTCGTTCCAACTGAAAGCAACAGCATCGGCCAACTGACGCGCCACGTTCGCCGCCATCGCACCAATCACCGCGATCTTGTCGGCGATGACGTTGTCAGCGGTGTCGCGCGGTGTGTCGTGATCCGGGTGCATGCCGGTGAACAACAACACCGCGGGGATTTTCTTCTCCGCGAACGGCGTGTCGTCGCTGCGGCCCGACGGACGAATGTACGGAATCTTCCGCAGGTCGAGCTTCGCGCTTGCGGCACCGGCGATCAACGCCGCCATCATCTCCGGTGACCGCGCGGTGAACGACGCCAGCACCACGTTGCGATAGTCGGCACGCGCCAAGTGGTTTTGCCCAACCATGTCGAGGTTGACGAGCGCCACCGGTTTCATTCCCGTCGGCAACGGGTGACTCGCCAGCCACGCCGACCCAAGCGCCCCCGACTCTTCCGCCGCGAACGACGCAAACAACACGCTGCGTTTGGGAGCAGCGCTGCGACTCAACGCATCCGCGGCAGCGAGCATTGCGGCCACACCGGAGGCGTTGTCGTCGGCACCGGGGTAGATCACCCACGAGCCATCGGGTTGGCGATCGGCGCCAATGTGATCGAAGTGCGATCCCACGATCACCACCTCGTTTTTCAGTTTCAAGTCGCTGCCAGGCAGCAGCGCCACCACGTTGCGCTCGACGACATCGCTGCTTGCCAAACCCGGTAACGAAAGCGATGCAGTGAGCCCACCCAAATCACGCCCCGCGTACTTGCCCAACCCCGAGGCCGACCACAGCGCCGCCACATCGGCGCCACCGACTTCGAGCACGCGCCGCGTGGCCGCTTCATCCAGATACACAACCGGCGGCATGGTGGGTGAGCCTTGCACCACCAAGCGCGGCCGCTCGTGATCGCGCTGTGCGCGTCGAAAACTCTCCAAGGCCGACGTCGCGCCCGGCGGCGTTCCAATCAACACCAAACGTGCGCCGCGTTGCGCCAACAGATCGCGCTTGATGGAGGCAAAAGTGAAGCGCGAAATGCGGCCCGGCGCGAAAGGGGACCCGCCCCCTTCCTTTTGCGGTTCACCGTTCCACACCAACACCGCTTTTCCTTTGAGGTCCAGACCCGCAAGGTCGTCGTGCGCCGGGGTGGCCGAGACGATTCCGTACCCGGCAAAGACCAACGACAACGGCGCCGCTCCCAGATCGGGCACGCCGCCCAACTCGACGAACGCCTCTTTGCCGTAGTGCGCGGTGAAGCTCGCGTCACCGCGTTGAACCACAAGCTCCGCGGCGCCGAGTTGAGCGCTGACCCGCGTCAGCGGAACCGGCTGGAAGTAGCTCTCGCCTTCAAACGGCTGCAACCCAAGGCCGCGCAATCGCTGCGCAATGTATTGCGAGGCGAGGGCCGCCTGTGGCGAACCGGCCTCCCGCCCGAGCAACGCGGGGTGGGCCAAGAGCGCGACATCCTCGGCCGGGGTGGGGGGGAGGGGGGTTGCGGCCGCAACCGCAAACGGCAGGAGACCGGCAACAAGCCCTGCAAAAACCGCTAAAAGACGCAGCGGCGAGGCTGCAGCGCGACGATTCATGGGAATTGTTCCTCTTTCATAGGGGCGGCCTATATTCACCTCATGACGACGCAGGGCACAGTCCCGATTTTCGAGATTCCGTGGCCGAGGGCGGCGCTGCGGTTGAAGGTGCTGCTGGGGGTGGTGGCGTTTGCGATTTTGGTGATGCGGGCGATTACCCTGCGCGAGATCGGGTTGTGGCCGGTCTTTTGGTTTGCGCTGACGGCCGCGGCCGGTTTCTTGCTGGCGGCTTTCAACGCGTTTCGGCGACTTCGCTGTCCCAAGAACCCGGTGGTGCTCGATGTCAGCGGCCTGTCGGTGGACGACGGCCTGGGGCATGCGTGGTTTCTCCCTTGGCATCAAATGGAGCGGGTGATGCTGCGGCGCGGCTTCGTGCGGCGCTGGGTGGTGATTCGCACGCGAGACGGCGAGCCTGAACTGCGCTTGGTCCATCCGGCACTGCACTACGGCCTGCCGCCGCAATGGCTGGCCGGGATGATCGAAACGTTCCGCGATCGCTTCACCCATGGCAATCCTGGCTGAGGCCGACAGACGTTAGACTGCGGCACCATGAAAAAAGCCGCGTTGTCGCTTGTGTCGTTTTGCCTCTTTCAACTGTCTGCCACCGCGTCATTCGCCGACGGGCCACTCGCGCCGGTCGAGAAGTCGTTTCCCAACGGGATGCGCGTGTTGTATGCGCCGCGGCCCGCGGCGGGGGCGGTGTTGGTGGCGGTGAGCGTGGCCGCCGGCGGGCAGGACGAACCGGCCGACCGCGCGGGGCAATCGCACTTTCTCGAGCATCTGTTGTTCGATGGGTTCGACACGCTCGACGAGCGCGCGATCACCGAGGCATTTGCGCGGCGTGCTGCGTACGTCAACGCCTTCACACGCGATCAGTCGACGGTGTTCTTTGTGTTGGCGCCGCGCGCCGATGCGACGGCCGCGGCGGAGATGGTGGCCGCGATGGTGTCGCGCTCGACGATTCCCGAGGCGTCGTTCGAAAAAGAACGCAAGGTGATTTTGGAAGAGTTGGCCAAGGATGCGTCCAACCCCGCTTCCAAGGACGAGCAAGCGTTGCAGCGATTGATGTGGGCCGACACGCCGTGGGCACTCGGCAGTGGCGGCACGCCCGACACGGTGGGACGCGCGACGCGTGACGAGGTGGTGAGTTATTGGAAGACGTTCTATCGACCCGATCGAATGCGGTTGTTGATTGCGGGCGATGCCTCGATGCCGCAGCTCGATGCGATTGCCGCGCCGTTTCGTGCGTTGGTGCGCGCCAAAGGAGAGGTGCCGGCACGAAAGGATCTGCGCGGTTGGAGCGGGTGGGGAACGTGGCGTGCGCGGACCGTGCCGGCGGATCAAACATCGCTGACGTTGGTCATGGCGCTGCCGCCCGAGATCACCGCGCTGCAAGGGAATCTTCTGGCGCGATGGGTGTCGCAACCGAATCGACCGTTGAGTGAGGACTGGTCGGAGATTGGCGCGCAACGCTTGGCGCGCGATCCGGTTGATCTGTTGGAGCTGCGGTTGGTGCCGGCGAAAACAGAAAACGGGGCGGCGGTGTTGACGCGTCTTTTGGAGAAACTCGAATGGCTGGCGCAGCGTGGGCCGAGCGCCGCCGAAACGGAAGCGTTGCTCACCGCATGGCGTCGCGAAACGGTGTTGGCGCAACAGCGGTTGCACTACGTTGCCGTGCTCGAAGGGGAGACCTTCGCATCGTTGCGTGGTTCGTTGACCGACCTGTTTGCTCCGGCCGAACCGACAGCGAGCGACATGGTGCAAGCGGCGCAGCGCGCCTTCAAGAACGTATCGCCACGGGTGCGCGCGGTATGGTCGAGCACCGAACCAGGCGACGGGGCCTCGATGCCGCTGCCCACCATTGCGTCAGCCGCGGCGCCCTCGATGGCGAAGTCCCCCTCCGGCCCGATCGTGCTCGACAACGGCCTGACCTTGGCCGTTTCGCAAGAACCAGGCAACGCAGTATTCGGCATCACCGTGTTGGTGGCAGATCGCGCTGCGCGTGAACCGGTGGGATTGCACGGCGTCTCCGATTTGCTGCAACGCGTCGTGGGGAAGGGCAGCGCGTTGAGCGATGACACGCACTTCGCGCAGCGCTTGGCCGATGCTGGCGTCGAGTTGAAGACGGCCGATTCGCCCGGCATTCCGTTCGATGACTACTACAACCTTCCGGAGTACTCGTACCTGCGGATGGAAGGACCGGCCCAGAGTTTCGAGACGGCGCTGCAACTGTTGGCCGAAGCGATCAAAACGCCTCGTTTCAGCGATGAAACGTGGCGCGCCGCGCTGGCCTCGTTCAAGCAAGCGCGTGCGGCGAACACCGCGGCCGCGACATCGGCAGCGAGTGCGGCGTTGCGGCGGCGGGTGCTTGGGCCGACGCATCCGTCGATCGGACCGGTGGCCGGCACAAGCGCTGAGAAGGAACCAACCGTCGATGATGTGAAGGCGTTGTTGGGGACGTGGCCGACGGGCTGGTTCGCACCGCAACACCTGGTGATATCGGTGGTCTCGCCGCGCTCGCCCGATGACGTGCAGTCGCGCATCAACGCGCTGTTTGGCGATGCACCGAAGGCGGCACCGGAACGGATTGCGCCACCGGCTCCGCCCGCAACGGTGAGCGCCGCCGAATCGCTGGCCGAGGGATCGCCGCAGATCACACTCGCCTGGGGACGAATGGCCGAGGTGTCGCCCGCCGATGCGCCGGCATTGCTGCTGGCGTTGACCGCGCTGTCCGATCGAATGACGGCTGAAATTCGCGAGAAGGCGGGGATGGCGTATCGACTCGGCGCGGGAGCGCGCGCGCTGCCGGGCGGTAGGTGGTGGCTCGAAGCGTACGTCGGCACGCGACCCGACAATCGCGCAGCGGTCGAAGCACTGATGACCGAGTTGTTGACGAAGCTCGGCAGCGAGTTGGCAAGCGCCGATCGGTTGGCACAGTGGGTGTCGTCGTCGCGTCGCCAAGAGATGCTCGATCGCTTGGCAGCCATTTCGCGCGCCGCACAGCTTGCACGCGTGACGATGGATGGGTCCGGCGCACCGGCCAACGTTTCTGCCGAGAGCTTGGCGTCGGTTACGCCGCAACAACTGCAAGACGTCGCGCGCCGCTATTTGGCGCCGCAGCAAATGGTGTCTGCGTACTGAGATGCCGCGTCGTTTGCGTGTTGCGTTCGTCGAGCCGTTCTATGGCGGCTCGCACGCCGCCTTCGTGGATGGGTGGATCGCGCACAGCCATCACGATTGGCGCGTGGTGTCGTTGCCGGCGCAGGCCTGGAAGTGGCGCATGCGCTTGGCCGGGCTGACGTTGGGTCAGCGTTTGGCGCGTCTGCAGCCGCGACCGGATGCGGTTGTTGTTTCGGGCCTGCTGGATGCGATGCATCTGCGCCAATCGGCGGGCCCGGCGCTTCAACGCTGCGCCTGGTTGATCTACTGGCACGAGAATCAATTCGACTATCCGAGGCCGCCGGGCAAGCCGCTCGATCGAGGATTCGCGGTGGCGCATTTGGCCTCGTTGGCGGCGGCCGATGCGCATGCGTTCAACTCGCGCTCGCATCGCGATGCGTTCATCGCGGCCTGGCGCGCGCACGTGTCGCAACTGCCGCGCGAGGCGCAGTTTTCTGCAGCGCGCGGCTGGTTGCGTCGCGTGAGTGTGTTGCCGCCCGGTGTCGACTTCGAGGGTTTCCCCGCGCCTGGCGCCAGGCCTGTCGGTACGCCGCCGCGTGTGGTGTGGAATCATCGCTGGGAAGAAGACAAACGTCCTTCGGCGTTTGCCCACACGATGACGAAGCTGGCGCGCAAGGGTTACGAGTTTCGTTTGATCTTGCTTGGCCCGGTCAATCAAGTGCAGCCTCAGCCGTTGCTGCAACTGCGCGGCGAACTTTCGAACCAGATCGAGCGCGACCAATCGGCGCGCACCCGTCGCGAGTATCTGCAGTGGCTCACGCGCTCCGACATCGCCGTGACCACCGCTGCACAAGAGAACTTCGGCTACGCGGTGATCGAAGCGATGGCGGCTGGTGCGGTGCCGTTGATGCCGCGTCGCTTGAGCTATCCGCAGCTCGTCCCCGCGAGCCTGCACGCCGAGTTGCTCTACGACACCGACCGCGAGCTGGCGACTCGCTTGGCTGCGTGGTTGCGACAGCCGGAGCGAATCGCCTCGCTCAGGACCAGGGTGATGCGCACTGCACGCCGTCATGATTGGATGCATCGCGTGGCAGCACTCGACGCTTGGGTCGAGCAGACGGTGCGCACGGTGCGCCAGACACGAAAGGACTAGCGTCGAATGCCGAAGACACTGCTTGCCGATGCGCCGGTAC
>CAZAHQ010000218.1:0-6791 GCA_964484415.1 uncultured Acidobacteriota bacterium
CTGGGACACGATCTCACCGGGCTCGGCACCAACCCTGGCAACTACGAGCCGAATCTCAACAATCAAGCAACCCGCACACCGACGTTCAACGCGAGCACATGGCAACACACCAAGTTGTTGTTCTATCGCAAGCTGAGCGTCGAGTTGAACGACGACGCCTCGCTATGGATCTTTACGCCGCAAGGATTGCCCGTCTATCGCAGCCTGACGACGACCGTCGCTGACCCCGACTGGACACTCCAGACCTTCGATTTGACGTCGGCTGCCGACGGCAAGCCCGCTGTGTATTTCGAGTTCCGACAGAAGAGCAACGGCAGCGATCAGCGCGGCGGCTGGACCGTCGATGACTTCATCCTCAAGGACGGCAGCAAACCCGACTACGGTCCGTGCGGCGGTTGCGGAAGCCCGCCATCCTTCGCCGGTGCCAGTAGCGCGATCGACAACAACGCCTGTGCTGCGACGGGGGTCACCGTCAATTGGAGCCCGGCTGTCAGTTGGGGTACCGGTGGCAACGGCACCTATTCCGTCTATCGCAGCTCGACGCCGGGATTCGTGCCGAGCGCGTCGAATCGGATCGGCGCAGGGATCGCCGGCACATCGTTCAACGACACCGCCGCACCGAGCGGCACCCTGTACTACATCGTGCGTGCCGAGAACGACGAGACGTGTGGAGCGGGGCCGAACAACGGCGGGGCGATCGAGACCAACACCGTTCAGGTCTCTACCGACGAAACCGCAACCCGTCCCGTTCCTGGTGAGGCGACGGCGCTAAACGTTTCACTCGTCGGCAAGGCGCACGTGCGACTGGCCTGGAGCGCGGCGACCAACGCGACCCGCTACAACGTGTACCGATCACCCAACGGCGCACCCGGGAGTTTCACGCTGCTTGGGAGCGCCGCCGGTACCAGCTACGAAGACCTGAATCAAGGGTCGAACGCCAACGCATTCTTCTATCTGGTCAAGGGTGCCAACCCTTGTAACCAGGAGGGACCGTGATCTCACTGAGAAACCTCTCGAGCTTGGGCCTCGTCCTCGTCTGTGCAGGCGCCGCATGGGCGCTCACCGATCGCCGCGACCCATCACGTTTCGATGCCAAGGCGATCGACGATCCGGGCGCCGTGATCGGGATCAAAGCGATCGACACACGCACGTTGCCGCAAGGCGATCCATTGCGCGCCGGATGGCAGAGCTTCTCGGCGCAAAACGGCGGTTGGGATGCGTTTCTGGACGAACGCACCGGCCTGCCGACCTTGGCAAGCGGTCACGGAATCGAGTGGTTTGCCGGCCCCGGCAACAACCTTCCCGCCGGCAACGCGCCGACGATCGATCAACTGGAAGCACTCGCACGCCAGTTTCTCGAGCAGCACGCGCTGCTTTTGGGCAACTGGAAACCTGAATTGGCGCTCGACCGCGCTGCCACCGTGCAACTCAACGATCGCAGTTGGCAGGTGACGTTACGACAGGCCGTGGACGGTGTTCCGGTCTTCGGAGCGCGCTACGACTTTCACATCGTGCAAGGCAACTTGGTGGCATTCGGTGCCTACGCAATCGGCCGTGTCGCCGTTTCGCCAACCCCCGACTTGTCGCGTGATGAGGCTCGTACGCGGCTCGACGCTTATCTCGCTGTAGGTCCCAGCGAGCGACTCGAGCAACAGTTCGAACCGCTACTGCAACTCAAACCGCTCGACCCGCGTGGTGACGGCCGAGCGGCGTGGGATGGCGCGCGCGGCCAAGGCCTGGTACATCGCTTGGTCTGGAAGTTCTCGGTCCACGTCGCTGGTGAAACTCCTGAGTGGGTGGCCGAAGTCGACGCGCATGATGGATCGATCGTCAGCTTCTACGACGACACGCGGTACGAGCAGTTGCGCGGCGGCGTTTATCCGTTGTCGAACGACGGGGTCGGGCCCTCCGGTCAGGAGCAACCGAACTTCCCGATGCCGTTCGCCGAATACACGGAAGACGGCGGCGCAGTGCAGTACGCGGGAGACGAGGGGCTGTACAGTTGCAGCTCGCTCGGTTCATCGATTCGCACGACGCTCAACGGCAAGTACATCCGCATCAGCGACAACTGCGGCCCGGTCAACCAAACCACACTGTGCGACGACTATTTGAACTTGGGTTCGGGTCCGGGAACCGACTGTGCTGTTCCTCCCGGCTCATCACCTGGAAATACTCACTCATCGCGCTCGGCCTTCTATCACCTCAACTTGGTGATGGCCAAAGGGCGCGCATGGCTGCCCAACAATGCCTGGTTGAAATCGCAGGTCACGTCGAACGTCAACATCAGCAGCACCTGCAACGCCTTCTGGGATGGCTCCGTCAACTTCTATCGATCCGGTGGCGGCTGCGGAAATACCGGTGAACTGCAGGGTGTGTTCGTTCACGAGTGGGGTCATGGCCTCGACCAAAACGACGGCGGCGGCTACGACAACACCTCCGAGTCGTATGCCGATGTGGTCGCGATCTTCGAGGCTCGATTGTCCTGTGTGGGACGCGGGTTCTACTTGTCGCAGACCTGCAGCGGTTACGGCGACACCTGCCTGACCTGCACCGGCATCCGCGACATGGACTGGAACGCCCGCACGCAGCACACACCTGCAACACCGCAGAACTTCTTGACCAACAACTGCGGTGGCGGCGGCGGACCGTGCGGTAAGGAAGTGCACTGCGAGAGTTACCCCAGCTCCGAAGCGATGTTCGACCTGGCGACGCGCGATCTGACCGCGATCGGCCTGGATGCCGACAGTGCCTGGCAAACCGCCGAGCGATTGTTCTATCAGTCGCGTAACGGTTCGGGCGGCAATGCGTACAACTGCTCGCTACCCACCTCCGATGGATGCGGCACCAATAGTTGGTATCACAAGCTGCGCGTCGCCGATGACGACGACGGCAATCTCAACAACGGAACGCCGCACGCGAAGGCGATCTTCGATGCGTTCGCGCGCCACAATCTGGCTTGTGGGACTGCCGCCGACGCCACCAACAAGAACAGCACGGGGTGCCCGAGCCTCGCCAAGCCGGTGATCACGCAAGCTAAGGGACTGTCGAACTCGGTCGAGTTGACCTGGGGTGCGGTCTCGGGCGCCGGCAAGTACCGAATCCTGCGCAACGATCTGGGATGCACCTACGCTCAGGTGATCGTGGGCGAGGTCAACGCTCCGACCACTACGTTCACCGACGATCTCTTGGCCAACGAGCAGCCGGTCTACTACCGGGTGCAGGCGTTGGGCAGCAACAGCGCGTGTGAGAGTCCTGTCTCTGCCTGCACGCAAGCCGCGGGGCAGCCGCTGGCGGGATCGGTGAAGTTCGATCAAAGCACCTACAGTTGCTCGCGTGTGGTCGGCCTGCGCGTCAAGGACGCCAACGCGGCGCCTGGCAGCATCACGGTCAAGGTTTGGTCCGATAGCGAACCGGCGTTCGAGACAGTGACACTGACGCAGTCGGCACCCGGCGCTTCGACCTACTCCGGCACGATTCTCTCGACCCCTGGGCCGGCAGTGCATGGTGACGGCCAACTCTCTATCAAGAACGCCGACGTGATGCATGTCGAGTACATCGACGTCAACGACGGTTCGGGCGGCGTGAATGTCGTGCGCCAAGCGACCGCGACAGCAGACTGCGTGCTCCCACAGATCTCCTCCGTGGCCGACACCAACGTCAGCGATACCGCTGCTACCATCACGTGGCAGACCAACGAGATCGCCGACACGGTGCTGTTGTGGGGTCCGCTCAAGCCTCCCACGACCAGCGCCACGGGCGATCCGCGCACGACGGCTCACTCAATCAACCTGTCGGGTCTGCAGGGATGCACGGTCTATTGGTACGAGGCCCGCTCGACCGACCCGGCCGGCAACCTCGCTATCGCCAACAACGGCGCGCAGTACTACCACTTCGAAACACTCGGCAACTTCGGTGATGGACTTCAGCCGTGTCACGGCGGCCGCGTCACCATCAATCAATCGGTGGTCTCGTGCAGCGACACCGCCACGTTCCGCGTGATCGATCTCGATTTGAACCTCAACCCGCAGGCGATCGACACCACAGTGTTGCGCGTGACGAGCAGCACCGAGACTCAGCCCGAACTGGTGGTGGTCACCGAGACCGGCGTCAACACCAGTCGCTTCGAGGGTTCGATCCAAACCCTGGCAGGGGCGCCGTTGCGCGATGGGAAACTGCAAACCAGCCACGGCGACACGCTGACCGTGACCTACGCCGACAGTGACGACGGCACGGGAACTCCGGCCACCTCCTACGACACCTCGGTGCTCGATTGTGTTGGGCCCGGGGCCTCGGCCTTGGGGGTCAACAACATCACCAATGCGCGCGGCACGATCTCGTTCAACACCAGCGAGCCGAGCACGACGGTGGTCGATTGGGGAACGACACCGGCGCTTGGTCAAACATCCAGCGACCTAACGCTGACCACCAGCCACGCCACGGTGCTCAATCAGTTCAATCAATGTCAGCGCGTGTACTTCCGTGTTCGAACGGCCGACACCTTCGGCAATCAGACGATCATCGACAACGCCGGCCAACCGTTCAGCTTCGATACCGGGCTTGTGCCGGGCGTCTATTACCAGCAGAACTTCGAGAATGGACTCTCAGGTTGGACTTTGCAGGGGGAGTGGCAGATCGATACGCCTCAAGGAGTCGGTGGCGGCGACCCGAGCCGTGCTTACAACAACAGCAAGGCGTTGGGGCACGACCTCACCGGCCTTGGTGCCAACCCCGGAAACTACGAACCGAACCTCAGCAGCCAGGTTGCCCGCACACCAACCTTCAACGCGACGGCGTGGCGAAGTACGAAGCTGATCTTCTATCGCGGTCTGTCGGTCGAACCGAACGACGACGCGCAGCTATGGGTATTCACACCTCAGGGCGTGCCGGTCTATCGCAGCGAGGGCTCTTTCGTCAGCGACAACGGCTATTTGACGCAGAGTTTCGATCTGACCGGCGTCGTGGATGGCAAGGCAGCCGTCTTTTTCGAGTTCCGTCAACGCAGTAACGCCACCGACCAGCGCGGTGGTTGGACCGTGGACGACTTCATCCTCAAGGATGGTCGCTTGGCGGACTACGCCGCCTGCGGTTCCTGCGGCGCGGCACCGGCGTTCGCTGGTGCAACACGCGCGTTCGACACCGCGCCTTGCGGTGCGGGTGGGGTCCAGGTCGACTGGTCGGCAGCCGTTTCTTGGGGCAGCGGCGCGACGGGAACCTACGCGATCTATCGCTCCACGTCTCCCAGCTTCACACCGTCGCCGGCAACCTTGATCGTCGACGGCGTGAGCGGCACGACCTATCTTGATACGACCGCGCCGGCGACCGGCACGCTCTACTACATCGTGCGTGCCGAAAACAACGAGGCCTGTTCCACAGGCCCCAACAACAACGGCGTGACCGATAGCAATACTGTCCGCGTCTCGGCGACCACCTCCACCAGTCAGGCGGCGGCGGGGACGGTCAACACGCTGTCGATCTCGCTGGTCAATCACGCACATCTGCGATTGAGCTGGCAGTCCAGCGCCAACTCGACCAGCTATCGCGTGCTGCGATCGACCACACCGCAACCGGGCGGCTTCGCACCGCTCATCGACACCGCGGCCACGCTGTACGAAGACCTCGATGAAGGGGCGTCGGCTCAGAACTATTTCTACTTGGTGCGCGGGTTGAACGGCTGCGGACAGGAAAGTCCCTAGTCGCGATTGGCCAGACCTGACGGTCGATGTCAAACGCCGGCGAGAGATCGCCGGCGTTTTTTTCTGTCGCCGAGGACTGGCCCTACAATCCGCGCATGTGGTGGTTGCTCATCGGATTGCTCGCGGCAGCTCCGCCCGCCGTTGCGGCACCTCAACCGTCGCTTTTGTTGGTCACGCTCGACACGACCCGCGTCGACCGCTTGGGGTGCTACGGAGCGAACCCATCGCGCACCCCGCAGATCGATGCGCTCGCCAAGCGGGGTGTGCGGTTTGCGCAGGTCCAGTCTCCGGTTCCGCTCACGCTGCCGGCTCATGCCTCGTTGTTCACCGCACGCACACCGCGTGAACATGGCGTCCTGGACAACGCACTTGATCGACTCGCACCGGCCGAGGAGACGTTGGCCGAAAGCTTGAAGCGCGCCGGGTACGTGACGCTGGCCGCGGTCGGCGCCGCAGTGCTCGATCGCGATACTGGAATCGCGCAAGGCTTCGACCGCTTCGATGATCGCGTGCGGGTCGGCCCACGCGAATGGTTCGACTGGCGCGAGCGCTCGGCAACCCAGGTCAACGCCGCTGCGCTATCGCTGCTGGAAGGGGTCAACTCTCCGTTCTTCCTTTGGGTGCACTACTACGATCCGCATCATCCCTACGTGCCGCCCGAACCGTTTCGATCGCGCTGGAGCGGTGCACCCTACGATGGCGAAATCGCCGCCATGGACGACGCATTGGGTGCGTTGTTGGCGGCGCTTAAGCAACGCGGGCTCGATCGCTCGTTGATCGTGGCGGTCGCCGGCGATCATGGTGAATCGCTGGGCGATCATGGCGAGCAGCAGCACGGGCTGTTTCTCTATCAGTCGACACAACACGTTCCGCTGATCGTGGCCGGGCCAGGCGTACCGGCAGCACGTGTCGTCGGCCCGAGGGTCGGTTTGATCGATCTCGCCCCTACCCTCCTGGACCTGATGAGGCAGGCACCGTTACCTGCGGCCAGTGGGCGCTCGTTGCTGGGACTGATGCGCGGCTCCGTGACCCGTTGGACATCGAGCTATGAAATGGAAACCATCTATCCATTGCACGGCTTTGGCTGGGCGCCATCCA
>CAZAHQ010000219.1:0-6768 GCA_964484415.1 uncultured Acidobacteriota bacterium
GTCCGATCATGAGGGTTGACCGTAACGCCTCGGAACGAACCAGAGAACGCGCTGGAGCGCAGCCAGGTGCGGCCACCATCGCTGGTTCGTAGCACGCCAATGCCGCCGTAGTTATCGATCGCACCGTTTCCTTCGCCGGTACCCCAATAGAACGTCTCGGAATCCTGCGGGTCTGCGGCAAGAGCACCGGACGCTAGCGTGGCCTCGCGATCACTCAGTGGTTCCCATGTCAGTCCATTGTCGCGCGAGCGCCAAACGCCTCCGTCAGCCATGGCTGCCAAGAGTTCGTCAGGCCGGTTGGCGGGCCGTGCTAGCCCTGTGACGCGGCCTGGAATAGTGGTTGGGCCGACGTTGATCCAACGGCCGATCGAACTGATCGTCGCCGCGTCGTTGCTGCGCGTCGCTGGTGCCGGTGAACGGCTCACGCGATCCCATGCAGGTTCGCGCCACTCGAAAGGAATTGTCGACGTGAATGGGATCAGACGCTGCCGGGCCCAGTAGTACTGGCGCATCACACGCTTGTCGGCGATGCCCTGGTCGATCCGGCTGAGCAACCAACGGAAATGTGCATCAGGAACACGCCATTCGGCTGGATCGATAGGCGTCAGCCGTTTGAACTCGAGTCCCTGTGGGGTCGGCTTGGGAAATTGACCGTCGGTCTGCTGAACGTCCTGGTCCGAGGTTGCGGAATTCGATGTCGTTTGCGACCACGACGGCCGTGCACCAACGCCCAGGCACACCGCGACCAGAGCGAGCGAGGTTCGACAAAAACCGGACATACACGATCCTCCCGTCCTCACACCGAGTACGCCGTACTTGTACCGAGGATACGATGCCGCGACAACGGCTCGGACGTACAATTCCCGTCCGAGTCGGGCAGGCCCCCACGGGACAGGAGCCGGAATGAACCGTTTTCTGCTTTGTACTGGACTGGCAATCACGGGGCTCGTCCCGCAGTCGGGGAACGCTCAGGAAGTGGCGCCCGCGCCTTCCGCGCCGGCGAGGCCGGCGCTGGTGAACGATCAAGGGATGCTCGACCTCGGAACGCTACTCGAGGGCAAAGAGGCGGTCGCGCAGTTCATCCTCAAGAACACGTCCAGTACCGAGATCAAGATTTTGCGAGCGGCCCCCAGCTGAGGCTGCACCGTGGCCGAGTTCGACGCGGCTATCCCTCCCGGCGGGACGGGAAAAGTGGTTGGCAAAGTACACACCGAAGGTCGACTGGGCGAGAACGTGAAGTCGATCACGCTGGACACCAGCGATCCGGTGGCACCGCAGATGGTGTTGCAATTCAAGTTCACGGTCACGGCGCCGATTTCGATCTGGCCGGCACTGCAGATCAATCTGCAGGGTGTGCAAGGCGACTCCGTGATGCAGGAGTTCATCATCAAGCGCCCCGACGGCAAGCCGCTGGAGCTTTCCAACGCGCAGGTTGGAAATGCGAAAGGTGTTTCGGTCGAGTTGGAGAAGGTAACCGACAAGACCACCGATCCCGTCGACAATCCCAGTGGTGCACACAACGGCGACTGGCGTGTTCGGGTGATGCTCGATGATGCCTCGCAACCGCGCCGCGAGGCAGGTGCGTTGACGCTCGTCACCAATCACCCCGACAAACCAAACGTCACGATGCCGCTGCAGATTCAGATTCAGCCCGTGCTGCAGATCACGCCTCCGCGCGTCGATCTACAGGTCGGGCCGCAAGCGCCTCCCGCGACGATTACCATCGACATGCGCAACAACGGCTATCGAGTGTTCTTGGTGACCGCACTGACGGTCGAGGGCGATCTCAACGGCGTCGACGCGCAACTCGTCACCGATCAGAAGATGATGGTTCAGCGCGTCCGGCTCACCGTGCTCGACACGGCGCACCTAAAACCGGGTGTTCACGAAGGGAAGCTCGTTGCCAAGACCGACCTGAAGATCGCGCCGACGGTCGAGATCCCCGTGACGATCACTGTGACGCCGCCCGCCCCCGCAACCCACTGAGATCGTCCTGAGTTGGCGCCGGAGATTCCGACTCCGGCGCGACCTGTGTCCTGCCGCAGCGAACAGAAACCAACGCCCAGGCGTTTGTGGTCGCCCGACCCACGAACCGGCATTTTCGTGCCGGAACGTAACAACGGGCCTGGTTCCGGCTCGGAACCTACAATCCACCTCACCCGAGAAGCCCCGCCGCCGCGGCGGGAGAGGACACACCGTATGACCCGTTCATTGCTCCTCACAGGTGGCGCTGCCGCCTTTGTCCTGGCTTCTGCGCTGGTTCTGGCCGCCGCCGGCTCATTACCGAACGATCCGCGCCAGGTCGAACGAGGCCGGCAGTTGACTCTGACGAAGTCCAAGGCCGATGTTGACGGGGACCATCATCCCGAGACCCTGGTCCTGGTCAACGCCATGACGGGTGAGAGCGACCCGGCCCGCGCCACCGAGGTGATCCTCGGTATCGCGGCTCCCGACCAAGGGAAATCGTCGGGACCGCTGTTGTGGGCGCGTCACGTGGCGCGCGACACCGCCGCCCCGGCGCACGACGGCGAGGTCGAGGCGGTCGATTTGGATGGCGACGGTGCTTCAGAAGTCGTGCTGAGTTGGGATCGCGCACTGAGCGATAAAGGGGTCGACCGATGGTGCGAGATTTATTCGGTGAAGGATCCGATCGCTCCTCGAAAAGTCTGGGAAGGACCGATCGAACGCGATGCGCGACGCGATCCAAAAGCCAAGCCCGAGGACAGACTCTGGATGCGTCGAGAGTTCGACTACTCGGCGACGCGCAAGGAAGCGGGGAAGGCGATCGTGTTTTCGACGCGACGCACGTGGGCCGATGCCAAGCCGGGCACGCCGCCCGCCGTCGAGCAGGAACGCTTCGAGGTATCGCTACGCTCCTACTGAGCCTTGCAGCGATCATTGGATCGGCGCTGGCCGGTGACCCGCAGCGTTACGCGCTCGAAGCTGGCGATGGGGTTCCCGGCGCCTTCCGAGTGTTGATCATTCCGGGTAGCACAGGCACGTGGGTGTGCGAGGCGAGATGGACCGGCCGTGCGTTGGCCGGTCTGTGGGTGGAGGACGGTAACGGCAAGACGGTCCGCCGACTGGTGGGGTCATCTCCGCTCTCGCTGGAGTTGCCGATTGACGGTCAAACGCTGCCGATCGATCAGAAGTTGATCGTGCGATTCGCGCCCTTCACGGCGCGCGGACCGATGACCGGTTGGCTGACGGTAACGGCCCCAGCACTCGAGCCGGAGGCGAGCACTCAGACGTCTCCAGAGCCGGTCTCGTTGGTCGAGCCCCCTGTTCGTGGATGGGGCGCCTGTTTGGTCCCTGCTTTTGGTGACGACACCGCTGGTCGGTCCCTGCGTGCGCTGGCGGAGGCACTCGAACCACCAACGCCGAAGCTCAAGGCGTGGATGTCTCGCTGGGCAGGAAGAATCGCTGCGTCTGTGCGCGAAGAAGATGATGGGCGTGTTTCACGCCGAGGTTTCGACCTTCTGTGGGAGGATCTGGCGGCAGACCCACCGGTCGACGACGCCTCCGGCCGCGCGTTTCGTGGAGTGCTGGCGGCAATCGAAGATCTGGTGCGCCGCGAGGAGCGTCCCCGCGAGCGCAAGTCGGCCGCGGGGCGACGAGTCCAGATCGTCGAGGCTCTCGGTTGCTTGAAGTAGTTTTCCGGCCGGGACCGTAGACTATCTGCGGAGACTCATTCATGTCCGCGCTTGCCGATCAGCTGTCCGCTCTCGCCTCAGGATTGTCAGCAACCATGGTGGCGCATCGTCGCGCGCTGCACGAAATACCAGAGCTCAGCTTCGAAGAACGCGAGACGGCTCAATACCTCGTGCAGGCGTTGCGCGGCCTGGGGCTTGAACCGCGCACCGGCATCGGTGGAACTCACGGTCTCGTGGTTGAGCTTCCCGGATCCGGCCCGGGTCCGACGATCATGATCCGTGCCGACATGGATGCGCTACCGATCGAGGAGAATCGGGAGCATGCGACTCGCTCACGTTACGCCGGACGGATGCATGCCTGTGGACACGACGGCCACATGGCCGTCGCGCTGGGCGTGGCCGAAGCGGTGACGGCGTTGGGCCGCAGTTCCGTGTTGCCAGGTCGGCTGGTGGTCGTGTTTCAGCCGGCAGAGGAATCGGGCGGAGGAGCCGCTCAGATGGTGCAGGCCGGCGTGTTGGATGAGCTTCGCATCGACTACGTCTTGGGGCTTCATCTGTGGAGCTATTTGCCGCGCGGACAGGCGATCATTCCCGACGGCACGGTGATGGCATCGGCCGACGAGTTTCATATCACGCTGCGCGGCAAAGGTGGGCACGGAGCGTTGCCGCACCTGGCTCAGGACGTAGTCGTCGGTTTGGCGCAAATAATCTCGGCGCTGCAAACCGTCGTTTCGCGCAATGTCGATCCGCTCAAACCAGCGGTGCTGACGATTGGACACGTGGCCGCCGGAAGTGCCCCCAACGTCCTACCCGAGAGCGCGGTGTTGCATGGGACGTTCCGTGCTCCGGACATCGAGACTCGCGACGCGATGCTCGCCCGTGTGAAGGCGATTGCCGACGGTGTAGCACGCAGTTTGGATCTCACGTTATCGATCCAAATCGATGGCGCGTATCCGGCGACCGTCAATCACGCTCCGGTGGCGCGCACGATGAGGGAGGCCGCACGCATCGTGCTTGGTGCTGACGGTGTGTTGGAAGGTCCTCCAACGATGGCCGCGGAGGATTTTTCTGTCTATCTGCACCACCGCCCCGGAGCCTTCATGCTGCTTGGCATGCGCGATGAGGCGCAAGGCGTGATTCACCCGCACCATTCGCCGCAGTTTCTGGTGCTGGAGGAGACGCTTGCCTCGGGTGCCGAGATCTTGTTGCGCACCGCGGTGCGGCTGATGCAGGACCCTCCAAGAAACTGAGTGACTAGGGAAAAACGATGTCTCGAACCGCCGACTTGGCGACGAACAGTCGGTCGTTGTTGTCCTCAGGATCCGATGGGTAAAGCGTGAAACCGACCGGGCTGGCCTCGTAGTCGGGGGTCGTGCCGAAGATCGCCTCGCCATCGAAGAACGTGACCACGCAGCGTGGTCCGCGTCCCGCGCCGCTACCAAAACTGCGCGGTGCTCGGTACTCACGGTTGCCGAAATAGTCTTTGACATAAAACAGTGCCTTCAGGTCGGAGACCTGCAGCCGTATCGGTATGCCGCCCCCCTCGGCGGGCAGAACATGAAACGTTTCCTGCTGGGGATCGAAGTCGTGAGTCATTCCTTTGATCACGCGCCCGTCGCGCGTGTGCGCCACGATCTTGTTTTCCACGATGAGGCCCTCGCTGTGACACCGGCATTATGGCCCTTCTCACCCGCGAAAGGGCAGTTGCCTCGGTTGCTCGAGCTGCGGCCGTCCACCTGCCCGCAGGCTGGATACTTGGCGCGGGAGTCACCGATGACAAAACGACAGTTGATCGAAGCCTTGGTAGCGCACGCAGCATTGGACCCAATTCAGGCACGGCGTGCGGTCGAGACGTTGTTCGGCGGTGCCGCAGGAGAAGGGGTGCTCGCGGCCGCTTTGGTGCGCGGTGAGCGAATCAGTCTGGCTGGCTTTGGGGTCTTCTTGGTACGAGAGCGAGGGCCGCGGCAGATCATCGATCCGCGCACTCATTCTCGACGCGAACTCTCAGCAACGCGCGTCGCCTCGTTCCGTCCGGCGCTGGCCCTCAAGGACCTTGTGCGGCGATGACGCGTCCGTCGATCTACTAGCGACGTTTCTCTGCGTCGGCGATTGCCTGTTGGAGCGCAGGGCTATCGGCTCCCAGTTTCTGCGCCTGACGCCAGGCAGCCACCGCGCCTCGCGAGTCCGAAGCTCGTGCACGCAAGCTTCCGAGGTTCAGCCACACCGCCGGAAGTTCGGTGCCCTCCCGCGCGAGCGCTTCGAGTGCTGAACGGGCGTAGTCCAAGCGGCCGGCGCGTACCGCGACCTGCGCTTCGGTCAATCGCAGCGAGTGATCGCGAGGCTCGAGTTCGACCGCTTCATGAATCGCACGCAACGCGCCTGGCAGTTCGTTATTCTCCAGCATCAGAAGTCCGAGCATCTTCCAGTACTGCTCGATCCGTGGATCGTCATGGAGCCCCTGTTGCAGAAACGGCAGCAGTGACGCGCGCTCGGCTGGGGTGCGCGCGATCTCGCCGAACCGCTCGGCCGCGCGCACCTCACGGGCGTTACTTCTTAGCGCTGCCAGGTAGTGCTGGCGTGCTCCATCGATATCGCCCTTGGCATGCGCGATCAGTCCGTCAGCGAGTTCCAACGTCGACGGTGACGCGGCGGCGACGCTGCGGTAGGCTGCCAATGACTTGATCGCGGCATCGGTGTCTTGTCGCTCGAGGTGCAACTCGATCAACCAGACCAGATTCGATGCCGACATTCGATCCGGCATCACCGAAAAACCTTCCTCCAGCGCTCTGATCGCACCAGGGAGATCACCCCGCGCTGCGCGCGCTTCGGACAGCAGCCAGTAGGTTTTTGGAAGTTGCTCGGTTGCGTTGGCCTTGAGCAGAGTTTCCTCGGCCTCTTCGAAGCGGTTTTCGTTCATGAACCAGGTCGAGAGATTGCGCCAAAAGCCAACACTCGGCATCAGCTCTTGCGAGTCGCCGCTGATAGTGGCGAGCGCAGGTTGCCGCGGTTTGACCGGGGCATCGTCTACGTACCCCAATCCGCGAAGCGTTTCGAGCAACTGCTCTTGTGCTTCCTCGGAAACGTCTCCACCGTTTCCAAACCGACGCGGCGGGAC
>CAZAHQ010000220.1:0-6758 GCA_964484415.1 uncultured Acidobacteriota bacterium
CAACCGCGTTATCGCTGCGCACGCTGGCGGCGGTTGGCAGTGTTAGTTGTGTCGATCCCAACGACGCGCGGGCCGACATGATGGCGTTTCTACGCTTCGCGCCCTCGTCTGTGGGTGAAGATCAGCGTGTTGCCGGCTACGACGTACTGCGCGCGGTGCGGAATTCCAACGGCACCTGCCCGACGATCGCAGCCGGCCTGCCCGGCGTCTCGCAGGTCACGCGCTTCCCGGTCCACGGCAAGTCGCCCGGTGATGCGACGCGCGGCAAGCAACTGTTCGACGCGAATTGTCTTTCGTGTCACGCCGGTGGCCGCGATGCCGCCCCCGTGAAGGACAGCACGTTGGCGCTGGCACAGCGGCGGCAATTCACGCAACTGTGGGCCACCGGGAGCCAAGCGGCGCACGACGTGTCGGGCCTGCACGCGCTGTCACCCGCTGAGTGGCAGTTCATCTACGACTATGTGCAAGAGTTCCAGGTGAGCGACGACGGCCGCAATACTCCTTCGGCGCCGCTGATCGCGGGGCAGTTCTATTGCTACCAGGTCGTGCCGCGCGATCTGTTCGGCCAGCACGGCGCTGGGGTGTCGTCGCCTCCGATCTGTCAGGTCAAGGAACGGCGACCTCCGGAGCAACCGAAGGCATTGCGGGCCGAACGCGTCTCGCAATCGGCAACGAGTGAGGTCTGTGAGATCTCGTGGGATCGCAACAGCGCTGCCGGTGATGACACTGCCAAGTACGTGATCCTGCGTACCCTGGACGACGCGCCGCGTCGCAACTATCAGCGCCCCACCGGGGCCTATGCCGAAGTGATCCAACCCGCCACCGGCTCACGCCTGACTTTCCGAGACACGGCGCAAACTCAGAGCGACGCAGGCCGCGCGTTCTTCTACGCGATCTACGCCAAGGACACCGGCGGAAACGTCAGCCCCTTGACCGGTTGGGCGCCCTGTACGCCGCGCGACATCGTGGCTCCCGGGACGCCGAGCATTGCTCCGCAGTGTGGAACCGGCCGGCTCTGCACCTCCTGCAAGAACTGGGGCAGCGACAGCAAGTGGACCAGTCAAGGTGGCGACCCGACGTTCTGGGTCACCAATGGCCTCTGCCCTGGCGAAATCAGCGCGAGCGCTTCGGGTAGTCCATTTCTTTATCGCGTCGAGCGCTCGTTCGACGGCACGAACTTCCTTCCCGGCAAGGACAGCACCAGCCCGCTCGTCGTCGGTGTATCGACAATGATCGACCAAGCGGTATCGACGCGCGTCCGCGCGATTGACAAAAGCGGCAACATCGGGCCGGCGTCGAACACGGTGCGGTGGATCCAGGAAGGAGCCCCGCTGCCGGCGCCGCAAATCGTGTCGGTAGCGAGACTGTCGGGCGGACAGATCAAGCTCGCGTTCCGTTCGCTCGAACCGGCTCAGTTGTTGGGATTCGTGTTGACCTCGACCGATACGAACGGCGACGAGCCCACGCAGTTTGCCAATCCCACCGTCATCAGCGTTCAACATCCGCTCAACATTGGTGGGAACGTCGACGGCAGCCGCTGGGCGGTAAAGCCCGGAGCCCAACCGTTGTCGCAACGCATCAACACCCAGTGCAGCGATCTCGCACCGGGCGAAACGCTCTGTTACAGCTCGCTCGATCAGCTCTACTACCTGCAAGCGCCGCTGGCCGATCAGGACGAGGTCACGCTGCGGCTGCGCGCGATCGGTTGGAGCGGACGGGAGGGGAATACCGCACCGTACAAGTGGGATGGATGGGATGCCAACGACGGTGAGTTGGACTGACCGGTGTACCGCTCGCAGAACACGCCAAATCAGAATGCCGTCGCCACGCTCACGCTGACACAACTCAGCGGGCCGTTGCGCGTACAACTCTCCTGGACCGCGATGCCCGACGGCTGCAACGTCAACACGCGCCGCTTCGTGGTCTATCGCAAACGTGGCGGGGGTGCCTGGCAGCAACACTCGCAACCGTTCGTGTGCGACACAACGCAGCCTAATCCGCATTTGATGAAATTCATCGATACCGACATTCAAACCGGCCTGACATACGCGTATCAGGTCTATCGATTCACGACCGAAGGTGAGTTCCAGATCGTTTTCGGCGTCTCTCAAATCAGCATTCCGTGAGGGTCGGGACATGCCAATCAAGACCATCAGCGTTGCCGTCAAGGCCTTACTCACGATCGCAGCATCGACGCTTGCGGGAGGTAGTGCTCTGGCGCTCGAACTGCACGGCACGCTCGAGATCGAGTACGCCAACGCTAACGGGAGCTATCGCCCACCGGTGCGCTGGGCTTTGGGTGACTTCTCGCGTGCCGTGATCGGCGACAAGTTCGACGGCAACGCCAGCAACGATCTGGTGGTGGCGTTCGAGCAACTCGATGCGGGCGGCACGCTGACGAGTCATGTTCGCTACCTCAAAGGTTCCAGCGACGGCAACCTGACGCTGGGCGTCGACATCACCGTCGGCTCGCCCGGCGAGTTGGTGGTCGGGCTGCGCAGCCTCGACTTCAACCTCGATGGCAGCAAAGACTTCGAGGTCTACCTGTCGCGCGATCCGTTGGCACCGGCGGCCAGCACCACGCGCAAGCGATACAGCGGCAACGGCAGCGGCTCGTTCACGTTGTCGTCCACGACACCTTCGACCGCACCGTCGGCGCCGCTGCCGAACTATCCGGTGCTGATCGAACTCGACAACGTCAATGGCGGCGAACGGGTGAGCGTGGCGCGCCGCACCGACGGCGACGCCAATCTACCGATCGCAACCGCGAGCAAGCCGGGTGATATCACGGCCCCGGATGCCTTCGTGACCCCACAAGGAGGAACGTACGATCGCACGCTCAGGCTCAAGTTCACGCCGAGCACCAGCGACGCTTGCTTGAGTGTCTACTACAGCATTGACGGCAACGAGCCGGTGGCCGGTGCCGGCAACACCTTCCAGTTGACTCAGCCGGCGAGCGCAGCGCTCTACCTGTACAAGAGCACAACGCTGAAATGGTTCGCACGCTGCTTTCCCAACAACGGGGTGACCCGCACCGAGATCTTCACCATCAACCAGTCGCTTCAGATCGATACCGATGGTGATGGAATACCCGATCTTTACGAAATCGACGCCAATGCACAGGCACGCGCCGGCTTCGATCCACTCGAGTACGACGATGACGCCGATGGCGACGGGGTGAGCGATCTCGAGGAACTGCAGCGCGGCACCAACGTCAACACGCAGCGCGCGTGCGAGGGCGGCGGCACGCCGCTGGCGTCGTGCACCAGCGACGAGGATTGCCTCTTCGGTACGTGCCGTCTGACCTGTCAAGGTGGTAGCCGCAACGGTCAAACCTGCACTCAACACATCGACTGCCCCAGCGGCAGTTGCGGCGACGCCCCGAATGCTGCACAACGTGGCAACTACCTGCTGTCGGGCACCGCGTTCCTCAGCACGGCCGCGAAGCCCGGCTCGAACGTCGATGCGATTCGCACCGAGAACGGAAAGCGTGCCGACACGGCCGGTGCGTCGGTGGGGAGCGGCGGCGCCTGGACCTCGCTGCAAGCCCCGGCCGCCATCGACATGGTGGTGACAACGCATGCTGATTCCGCTGACGACGATCTTCTACTGACCCGATTTTTAGCGGGGTTCGAATTGCCCGGCGCGAAGACAGGAAGTCACTGGAACAGTGCCAGCACGTGGCTCAGTCAGGCGCAAGCGGCCTACACCCAGGACCAGGTGATGACTGGTGTGGCTCAAACGCCCAAGACCAGCGCCATGGTCGCGCTTGCGGGCGACGAAACCAGAAATCGCTTTGGTGCCAACGGCGATGCCGACAACACCGTGTGGGGGCGCCGCGGGAACGGGCTGGGAGAGACAGCCCTCGCTGCGCTGAACGGCCGATTCGATTACCCGACACACGGCTTTCTGGTGCGTACCGCGATCGAACGCAACGACCTGACGCTGCTCCACACCTATGGAGCGTTTGCTCAGTCGTTGTTGGAAGAGATCGCGTTGTTGGGCGCGACCGCCGTGACACCGTCCGATCAGGAACTAGCGCAGCATCTTCAAACCGGTGCCGTCTCGCCTGCGCTACAGCCGGGCATGACAACCCGTGGCTACAACACGGCGGCGATCGTCGCTGTCCGCGACCGCGCACGCAACGAATCGTCAGCGCTTGGCGGCGTGGTTTTGGGCGCCGTTACGCTGGACGCTGCGCAGGCTGCGGCGCAGCC
Organism: uncultured Acidobacteriota bacterium; assembly: GCA_964484415.1. Classification (GTDB taxonomy): domain Bacteria; phylum Acidobacteriota; class Polarisedimenticolia; order J045; family J045; genus JANNUT01. The sequence continues at coordinate 4,218 of CAZAHQ010000220.1, forward strand.
GCTGAACGCGAGCCTCAGTGGCCGCTATCTGCGGGCGCTGCGGGCGCGGCCCGATCTGGTCTTGGCCACGATCGATCGCGCCAATGGAGCGAAGAGTGCGTTGAAGGCACTCGAGGCGGCGGGCGAGTCGCTTGCCACCGCAGCACTGGAAGCGTTCGAGCAAGAGGGAGGCGACAGCCCCTATGAAACGTTGCCACCGACATGGGGAAACTCGAAGGTGACCTGCGGGTCGAAGCCGCTCTACGACGCAATCCAAGCGGCCAACCGCGACACCGCCAAGCTTGCGGCGCTCACGTCCAACATGCCGCACCTGGTGTTCGACATCCTGGCGGCCAACTGCGACTCGACGAAGCTCAACAGCATCTCGGCGCAGGTCACGACCTACCTTGCGGCTGATTCCACCGCACCAATAACGACGGTGACGCCGGCCGGTGGACTGTTCTCAGCCGCGCCGTTCATCGTGAAACTCTCGACGGACGAGCCGGCGACGATCTATCTGCGGCGCGACGGCCGCGATCCGGTGATCGGCGAGCCGGACGTCGAGTCGTACGCCAATCGCATCGATCTCTCGCTGGTCAGCGACACCGAGTTGCGGTTCTTCGCGGTCGATGCCGCAGGGCAGCGGGAACTCGTTCGGTCGGCGGTGCTGAGGCTCGATCGCGATGGCGATGGTGTGGCCGATCTCACCGACAACTGCCTCTACATCGCGAACGCCACGCAAACCGACATCGATCTCGATGGGTTTGGTGATGCGTGCGATACGGCGCGCTGCGGAAACGGCGTGATCGAGCGCGGCGAACGTTGCGATGACGGCAACACGCTGTCGGGCGATGGCTGCTCGTCGGTCTGTCAGCTCCAACGCGCGCTCGATCTGGCCGCAGTGACCGCCGATCTCACCGTCAGCGGGCCTGCCATCGATGCGCAACTGGGGTGGGCCGTCGCCGCCGGTGAGTTGACCGGCGACGGGACGTCGGATCTTGCACTGAGCACGTTCCAAGGTACCAACCGCGGCGTGCAGATCGTCTCGACTCGCGGCTTCAGCTCTGCAACGCGCACCCTGGCGACCGACGCAGCCGAGGTGCAGTTGGCGGCGCCGACCAATCAACTGGGAGCCAGATGCGGCAGCGCTCTGAAAGCGGCCGATATCGATGGCGATGGCGCGCTCGACCTGGTGATCGGTTGTCCCGACTGGAACGGAAGCGTCACCACGCCACGCTCGGGAGCGGTGTTCGTGATGAAGGGCCCGTTCCCTGCCGGCGTCATCACCATCGGCAGCGCGCCGCGAACCTTGGTGACGGTGCTCGGTGCGCAGACCGACGCGCGTTTCGGTGAGGCGCTCGATACCGGCGATTGGGATGGCGACGGCGATCTCGATCTGTTGATCGGCGCGCCCGATGACGACCGGCTGGGTCGCATCGACGGCGGTCGCGTCACGCTCTGGAGTTTGAATCCTGCCTCATTCCCGCAGTCATTCAACCTTGGTTCTGTTGCAGCGACACTGGAGTTGCTCGGCGCCGACCGTGCGCGCGCCGGCGTGAGCGTGGCGCTGGGCGATGTCGACGGCGATGGCGCTGCCGAGATTGCGCTGGGTGCGCCGGTGCACTCCTCGTCTGCCGGTGCGGTTTTCGTGCATCCGGATGGCAATGCACCGCTGCTCGATGCGAGCGTCGATCTCGCTACCGAGCTCTCGCGCGTGGCGCGATTGCAAGGCGTGGAAAGCAGCGCACGTGTGGGCGATCGTGTGCGCTTGATCGATGTGGATGACGACGGCCGCGCCGATCTGGCGTTTGCCGCGCCCGATTCCAATGCTCCCAACCCGGCCGCGACCGCCGAAGGTCGCGTCTATCTCGACACCAAGGCGCGCCGCCTTACAGCGGGTTCGCAACTGAACGTGACCGACTCGGCCTTCACGTTGGTCGTGCAAGGGGCCGATCAAGGGGGCAGCTTGGGGTTCGATCTTGCGCTCGGCGATCTGGATGGCGACAGGGTCGGTGAGATTGTCGCGGGCGCGTATCGCGCGACGGGCGGCGGGCCGCAATCGGCGGGGAAGTTGTTTGCGGTGTCGTCGCTGCAAAGCGGCACGGCGCTCGACCTGAAGACCTCGGAGAAGGAGACGTTGCTGACGGTGCGCGGCGCGGTGACGTTCGACGCACTCGCGCGTGCGCTCGCGATCGCTGACATGGACCGTGACGGGATCGCCGATCTGATTGTCGCCGCTCCAAGCGCCGATCCGCCCGATGGCGCGGGCAAGGTGTACGTGTTCCGCTCGCGACCCGGTGATGCCGATCGCGACGGCATCGTCGACGTGATCGATCTGTGTCCCGATCAGCGTTACCCGTTCGATCCACTGTTCGTCGAACAAGACGACAGTGATGGCGATGGTCGTGGCGATACCTGCGACAACTGCGTCGCGATGGCCAACCCGTCGCAACTCGATCGCGACGGCGATGGCCAAGGAGACGCCTGCGACGGGCTCCCGACGCAAACACCGACGCACGCCTGCGACGGCGTGTTCGATGCCGATAACGGTTGGAACGACAG
>CAZAHQ010000221.1:0-6757 GCA_964484415.1 uncultured Acidobacteriota bacterium
CCCCAAATCCACAACGAGTACTCGAGCACGAAGCTCAGCAAATAGAGCGCGCCCCCCTGCGGCCAAGGCCCCACCGATTTGGCGCGGAACGTGTTTGGCAACCAGTCACCGTACGTCGCGTGCCGCCACATCAGATGCGCGAGCAACATCAGCAGCGGTGCCGCAAGCGACAACTTCTGCCAGGCACGCGGCGCGCATTCGAAACCGCGTTCGCGCCACGACCACACCAAAAGCGCGAGCGTCGCGATCACGGCGAGCCAGCCGTCCGGCCGGGCGAGCGCGGTCAGCATCGCACTCCAAGAGAGCACGCTCGCCCAGCGTGACGAGTGTGGCGGCAGCGCGATCGCGGCCGCGATCCAGACCCACAACAGCAGATTGAACAAGGCCGTTTCGAGGCCGGAACTGGTCCACGCCAAGAAGGTTCGATTGCTCAGCGTACCCACCAGAACCCAGGCCAACCACCAGAGGCGATGTCGCTGCAGGCTGCCGGTAGCAGACAGACGCAGCAGAAGCCAAGACACCACCACGAGCTCGATCCCGCTGCAGAGCAACGAGACGAGGTTCGCGATTTCCGGTGGCGAGCTGCCGGTGATGCGCCACAGACCGTCGAGCAGAACCACCCAGAGAAAACTGGTGTACCCCTCGACCGGTTGAAATGGAGGCGGATTCCAAGTGTAGCCAAGGCCGAGATGGGCATTCGAGATGTAGCGAAACGCGATAAAGGCATCGTCGGTGAGAAACCAGAACAGATACCACCCGGCGACGAGCGCCACAGCTGCGACGACAGCGACCAGCGTCAACGCGAGGCGTCTACTCCCTTCGGGCTCGCTCACGGAAAGCAGCGCCGCGCCCCCTCTTCGGGGCAGGGGGAAGATTCCACGTCACCGAGCAGATCGCGTCGCTTGGTATCGGGCGCTTGTATACACAAAACCTCTGTCTTACCGTCGGCGCCGGTGTGCCCCACATAGCCGAGCGTTCGCAGCGCCGACTCGATTCCCTCCACGACCTCGGGTGGCAGAGAGGCTCGCGGGATCTTCCAGCCCGCGATCTCATCCATCCGCTTCTGAAGCGAGGCGTTCATGGCGGCAACGCGGGCCGGGTCCTGCGCCGCCACGTCGTTGGTTTCGCCCGGATCGGCTTGCAGGTCGAACAACTCTCGCTGACAGGTTCGATGCTCGAGAACCAACTTGAAACGCGCTTCATGCAGCGAGGTAAAGCACCCTTGCCTCAGCGTCTGCGCCAACACCGCGGTACCGGCGGCGGTTGGAGAACTCGAGCGTGCGAGTGGAAGCGCCGGCTCGCGCCCGAAGTTGTCGGCGTTCTCGACACCGGTGAGCTGCAGGAGTGTTCGGCCGAGACTTGCGGTCGTGACGAGCTCATCCCGGCGGCCAGGGGCAATCTCGCCGGGCCAATTCAGAAACATCGGCACGTGAATCAACGTTTCGTCGAGGCGGTTGGTGTGGCCGAGCCAACCGTGTTCTTGGAACGACTCGCCATGATCGGCCAGCACGGCAAGGATCACCGACCCGCTGTCGCGCAGTTGCCGGAGGCGATCGACCATCTGCCCGACTTGTGTATCGGTGAACAGATTCTCCCCTTCGTACTGTCCCTTCAACCACTGCGCCTCGGGGGGGGTCATCGGTTGCTTGACCCACTTCAAGCACTGCACATCTTCGTTTGCAGGGCGCTGCCCCTGCTCGAATGTGGTGTTGTAGGGAGGAGGCGGTAGGTAGTTGTAGTGCGGATCCCACAAATGCACCCAGATGAAGAAGGGCTGATCTTTCCAACTCTCGATCCGCGCCAACACCTTGCTCGTCAGTTCGGGAGACGACAGCGTGATGTGCCCATAGTTCGAGAAATCGTACAGATCGAATCCGCGCTCGAAGCCGTACTCGGCTCGCAAGGTCGCGGCAGGCACGAATGCCGCCGTCTTGTATCCCGCTGCTTTGAATTGCTCGGCGAGCGTAGGGACAGTGCTCGACAAGGCTCGATCGTGCTCCTCCACGCCATGGGCCAAGGTTGGAAGCCCGGTATGAAGCGAGATCAGCGATGGCGTCGTCCACGGAGCGGGCGAAATAGCGTGGCTGAAAACCAACGACTCCTGGGCGAGCGCCGACAGCCGCGGTGTGATCGGCTTGCCGTTGGACTGAGCGTCGATTTGGTCAGCTCGGAGCGAATCGATCGAAATGATCAAAACCGACGGCGGTTTGCGGGCGCACCCGATCATCAGGCCGAGCAGGCCGACCACGATGGCGATTCGCACGATGATACGGTTCACGAAGCGCGCCTCTTGAAGTAGTTGAAGTAGAAACCAGGGAGCCGTCGATTGACCAATTCGTAGTCGCGCAGGAATCGTGTGTCAGCCCACAGTTCGCTTTCGCCAACCGAGAATCGGAGCTTTTCGATCTCGGCCAGCGTCAGTGGTTGGTCGGAGAACCGCGCGCGCATGATCAAAATGATCGCCGGTTGCCGATCGAGAACGTACTTCCCGTCCCCCTTTTCATGTCCGGCCGGACCGAGCCCCATGCGCGGCATGACACGCGTGGCGATGTGCCGGTCGCAGAGTCCATACATGTCGAGCGTGGGAAGACCGGACTCGTAGGGCAGCACGCCAGCGTTGCCTGTCGCCAACAAACTCCCCGGCGCGACGTGCTCCTTCAACCAACGCCCCGCGGCACGGTGCACCGGTAGTTCGTCGGCGCGCCACTTGGCAAAGGTGCGGGCCGGCTCCCCTGTCATCAGCAGCGTGGCCCCGGCAGCGATCACCAACGACACCGTCGCAACGTATCGGAGCTTTTCTCGACCACGCGTCATCCACTCCGCCAAGACATCGACCCCCACTCCACCCAACGCGCTAAGAAACAGCGCCGGCGTGGCATAGAACCGGAAGGTCGGCTTGTAGTCACCTCCGACATACACGACGTAGAGCGTGTAGATCAACGGTATCGTCACGGCCATGAACGCAGCATTGCCTCGGCGCTGACGATCGGAGCAAATCCACAGCGCACCGGCGATCGCGACCAACGCCAACGGCCAAGCGGCGGAAAAGAACTCGCCCGTGTAGCCGGCACCGCGAATCAGGGCCGCGACGCCACCCCCCACTTTGGCGTGAAATGTGTTCGGGACGATATCGCCGTAGAACCAGAGCCGAAACGCAAGGTGCAGCGCCACGGGAATCCCGAACATCAACCAGCGCCGAACGCGGATCGGGCCGAGGCTGCGCATCCGCCATGCATCCACCGCATCGCAAAGCCAAAGCATCGCCGCGATCATGACGCCTTCGGGTCGCGTCCACGCCGCCGCCGCCAAGACAGCGCCCGACCAAGGGAAGCGATCACCGTCACGCCATTCACGAACAAAGAGTGCGACGGCCCAGACTGCCAGAGCGGCGAACCCGGCCGTTTCGAGCCCCATGACCGACTCCGCCACGAACGATGGAAGCGCGGCGATCAGCAGCGCGGCAGCCCCGGCGCTCGCCGGCCGCTCTGGAACCAACGTGCACGCGAGAAACGCGGCCGCGAGTAGGGCCCCAACGCCTGATGCGTAGCCAAGCCAGAGCACGAATGTCGGTGGATCGAGACGAAGCCAGAACGGAATTGCCGAGAGCAGGGTCCAAGAGAAGTTTGTGTACCCTTCGACATACTCGCCGAGGTTATAAATGGGACCGTGCCCTTCTGCTAGAAAACGAGAAAAGCGAAGCGTGATAAAGGCATCGTCCTGCAAGCAAACACCGAAGCTCGCGGCATGAACGCCGTAGACCACCACCGCCACCAACAGCAACGAGAGCGCAGCGACGTTGCGACGACTCACGGCGTCGACGCTCCGCTCGCGCCACGCCGCCCTTCACCGCGCCCCGTAAAGCTCAGCGCCGCTTGCGCCAATGCGCTCCCCTTCGCACGTTGGAAGGCCGGATCTTGGCGCACCATCTCCGTCAACCCAGGTCCTGCTTCCGCTTCCGCTCGATGGAGCAGATCGATTGCTGCAGCCTCGTTTCCGGCTCGCGCTTCGCCTCGCGCGAGTTGAAGCAAGATCGGTGCGCTGTTCGGATGCGCGACCAGAAACTCCTCGAGTACCGCCTTGGCTCGCGCCGGGTTCTCGGCCTTTGCGTAGACGCGGCTGAGCGCGACTGGCAGTACGTCCGCATCCGGGAATTGCGCTCGCGCCGCGGCGATTTCGTTTCCGGCTGCGGCCAACATTCCGGCCTGCACCAAGGCATCGGCACGTGCGATCGCGTCCGACACCGCGTCGCCGGTAGCGGCCACGCTCTGGACGATCGCCTGCGCCGCGGCGTTCTCTTGCCCCTTCGCCGACAGCGAGGCCGCTGCCTGAGAGTGCGGATATCGGTATCCAGGATCGAGCCGCAGACTCTCGGCATAGCGTTGGAGCGCGGCGTCATGATCACCCAGGGTGCGCAACGCATCACCCCACTTCGCCATCAGGAACGGGGTGCGGGCGCGTGGAAACTCCGCGGCCTTCTGATACGCATCACGCGCTTGATAGGCGCTGCCCGAGGACGACAGCATGTCGCCCAGCCACTCCTGCAATTCGGGCGCGTCGCCATCCGCGGCAATCACCCGCTCGATCAGCGGCCGCGCTTCATCGATCGACTTCCCTTCGGCGAACATTTCGGCGCACGCGAGCGCGATTCCGGGATCGGAGTCGGTGGCCAAGCGGCGTGCAATCGTCAGCGCATCGCTCGCTCGACCAGCGGACATCAGGCTGCGCGCCAGATCGACCTGCCGCGCTCGATCGGACCCGGCCAACGCGGCCAGTGAACTCAACGCCGCATCGAGTGCCGGTTGGAGCGTCACCCGCTCGGTCTGCGGGAGCGATGTGATCGAGCGAACGATCGCCAGCGGAATCGCCGGCGCTTGCGGCGCCAGCAACGTCGCCGCTTGGAGCATCGCGACAGCTTCGGACGGCTTGTTGTCGTGCATCGCGACCCAGCGCGCGCGGCGTAACTGCTGCAAGAGCGCCGACGCACCGGACGGCAATGCTTGCGACTCGTTGCGTGCGCCGTCGACGGGACCGATCGGCCAACCATAGGCGCGCGCGGCGGTGGACGACGTCACGCTCGTGCTGTTGTGGCTCGGCGCGTTGTCGGTTTTACCCGCAGCCGTGAGAACCGCCTTGTATATCGTCGTGATCGACATACCCGCTTCGAGTGCGGCCGACGCGTCACCGGTCATCGCGGTTGCTACCTTGTAGGTGCTGGGGTGCAGCGCGATCCCATGTGTCAACTCTCCATCGTCACCCAAGGCTTCCCCATGCAAGCCAACGATCACGATCACCGCGTTGTCGTTGCCATAGGTGCGCAGCGCCTCACGCACATACGTCACCGCGGCGTCGATCGACAACAGAGCCGCGGCATAGGCCGTTGCCTCGGAACCTTCTTCGCTCGCACTGACGGCATGCGCCGGATCGCCTACGTGCAGCCATGCGAAGAACCGCCGCTTGTCGCGATTGTCCTTGAGCCACGTGCCGAACTGCTCGGCGACCGACGCAGCCGGAAGGTATCCACCCTGCGGGGGACGTAGGCGGTTCGACTCATCCGGCATCACCGGTTGATCCGCCGGGTACGAGATCGACTGGAACGCATCGAAGCCGCGCGCAAAGCCGTGCCGTGTCGATAAGTCGCCGTAGCCGATCCACGCGGCCGTGTAGAACCCATCGCGATGAAGCCGCTCTGCGAGGGTGACGCTGGAGCTTGGAATTCGATAGAGGTCTCCCTGCGCGGTACTGGGAAGATCCGCACCGGTCACGAGTGCCGCCGCGGAGAGCACGGCATCAGGTGAGGGAGCAACCAAGCCAGGCTGCCGCCCCGGGGCTGGCAGCGCGTTCAGTGCTGGCATCGATTGCGCGGTGACCGCTGCGTCTCCCAGGCCTGACACGGTGATCAGTACGACCGCACGATCTTTGGACTGACAGCCGGCAAGCAACACGATCGCAGCGATGAGCATCAAACCTGCGGCGATCGACGACAGCTTTCGACAAGACACAAGATCTCCTGGCTCGAGTTTGTGGCGAGGCCGTCATTCTAGGGGCGACTGCTGCAGGGCGTCCAAGTCGGCGTCGTGCGACTGCCCTAGGCGAAAAAAGAGGGAGCTCGGTGACCGAGCTCCCTCCTGGTGACAACCGTAGAGAACTTACTTGCGGTTGGTCTTGTTGCGCTGCTGGATGACGCCCTTACCGGGCACCGGCAGTTGAGCCTTGGCAGGACCGAAGGCCGCGACGTTGTCATCGATGTCGACGGTTTCGATCTTGTAGTACAAGCCGGAAGCCTTCTGGATGCCCTGGACTTGGACGGCATCGACGAAGGTATAGGCCGAAGCCTCACCCTTGGCCGCGATCAAGCTGGACACGCGGACGTAGGTACCGTTCTCGGTGGTGGCGCGGCTCACATAGAACCCACGCACGCCATCTTCGAGGCTGGTCTTCCAGTTGACTTCGACGTTGTTGGCGCTCGCCCACTTGGCCGAGATATCGAACACGGTTGCAGCGCCGCCGCTTCCGCTGATCCGGACTTGCTGGCTGTTGGAGCTGAGGAAACGGGTCTTGACCGTGCCGCCCACGATATTCGCGAGGACCGGACGAAGCGCGTAGGTCACGCAGTCGCTCGGACCTGCGCCAACGTCAGCATTGGCAACGGTGGTCGAGGTACCGACGACGTTCTTCAGCAGCGTGAACTGCGTTTCGTTCGGGTTGATGTTGCAGGCGCCCTTGAAGAAGTGCAGGTCGTAGCTGACGGCTGTCAGGC
>CAZAHQ010000222.1:0-6756 GCA_964484415.1 uncultured Acidobacteriota bacterium
TTACCGCAGTGACGGCATTTGCGCCGAGCAAGCTGGAGAGCATCGACCCTGCCAGGCTCGGTCCTGTGCCGCCCATCGTAATACTTTGTGGCTCGCCCGTGGCCCATTGCAGCGAGGGAACACCCTGGCCGGCCAACGTCTTCAGTGTCTGTTTGGCATCGGCACTCATGCCGGCCGCCGATCCGGCACCCTGCATCGTCTGCATCAGGGGGCCGAGGTTGGAATAGACGAACGCAGAGACGTCTCGGCGTGCGTTCGTCGGCCACAGCGATTCGAACTGCCCAGATCGGACCAGGACTAGGCCCGAAGCGCGGTCATCGATCGCTCGTTGCAACACTGGCAGTTGCGATGCGATCACCCAGTAGCCATCCACGAATGTGTAGCTAATCCCAAAACTCCCATCGGCGGTCGCAAGCGAGTAGATCGTTCGGCCGCCCGAAACCTGCGACGAAAGCGCGATGCGCAACGGCCGGTCGCTTTGTTGCAGTTGCTGATTGGCGTTCGTGACCAAGGCCTCGATGGCGTGCTGCAACCGCTCTGAATCGTAAGTTTCCAACACCAACTTCCAGGCGGGCACCGGAACGACGGGGCCGTCGATCGCAAAGGCCATCTCGCCCCCCAGCGCTGCGAACAGATCCTGCCGTAGATCGACGCCGGCGGCCCGCTGGAACTCCTCGAAGAACTTGGTCGCACCGGCCGCCTGATCCTGCGCGACGCTGTCGAGATCGGCCAGCATCGACGCCGGGTCTTTGAAGACCGCCGTTGTCGCGAAGTATGCGTTGGGTGAAACGAAGTCGATGGCACCCATGGCAGCCGGCTCCGCCAGCCAGGCAGCGATGTGGTGACGAGGCCCAGAGAAGGCGAGCGTGGCCTCGAACTCCTTGCCACGGCTCTCGACAATCAAATGACTCGCATCCAAGACGCCACTGTTCTGAAGCGATTCGGTGTCTTCATGCTGACGCACGCGGCTCAGCAACTGGGCCAGGTCGGCACCGCCGATCCAACTCACGCCGCGCCGATAGCGATCGACGAGTGCCGAACGCAGCGGCGAGGCGGCTGCTGTTGATTCTTGGCTTCGAGTCGAGAACGCAAGCAGCGCCGCTGGCGACGGCGAGGCGACCAACAGGTCGTCTTGCTGGAACAGGTAGAGCGCATCGCCGTGTGAGGCGGATGTCAGACTTGCCAGCATGTCCGCGTTCGCGACCAAGCGCACCGGTAGCCCATCGGCGACCGCAGCCCCCTGTTGCTTGAGCTTGGCTTCGATTTCGCCCAACTGTTGGTTCAGGAAGGCTGGGAACTCTTGCGGCTGTTTCAGCGTGGTCAGTACCAGCAACGTGTCGAACGAGCCATCAGGCTTGAGCATCGCGCCGATCGCGATTTCATCGCCGATTCGATCGCCGAAAGCGCGCACGCGCGCAATCGATGCGTCGAGTTCCGCCCCGACCTGACCGCCGTCATGTTGCTGCCACCACTGCGCCAGCGCCGGACTCGAGGCGAGGTGAGAGAGGAACAGCCGATGCGCCTCACCGACAGTGTCGGTGATGTTCGGGACCGAACCGAAGAACGCCAGGTTGGCCGGCATCAGGTCGAGCAATCGAGTCGAGGTACGGGCCGACTTTGCTGGAATCGCATCGATCTCCTTGGCCAACTGCTGCAGCTCGGCCAGAAGCGCCTCGTGGGTGGCGCGATGCGCGCTCCATTCGATCTCGTCGCGCAGCGGGACGCGATCGGAGCCGGCGGCCGTGCTGACTTGATCACCCGGCAGCAACACGTGTTCGGTGCTGTGCTCGTCGACCTCGACACGTCCTTCCAGCACGCTGACGCGTGAGCCGCCGAGTCCGTGCGTGACGGTAAACACGGTTCCGACAACCGCAACACGCGCGTCATCGGTTGTGACCCACAGATGTCCGGAGCCCTGCTTGCTTGCTTCCACGATGATGTTGCCGCGGGTCAATCGGATGTCGGTGTCATGGCCGCGCGTACCGAGCGAGAGCTCGGTCCGCTCGCGCAGTTCGATCCGGGAACCATCTTGCAACGTCAGCAGTGCGCCATGGTCCTTCGGCGTACGGATCGTTTGACCGTAGCTCAGCGACGAGCCCTGACTCACCGGTCGAATATCGGAACCGAGCCGAATCATCCCGCCCGGCGCTTCGGTTACGAATGCGCGGTCGGGGGAACTCTTGAGCAGATCGCGCCCGACCCAAGCACCCACACCGACAAGCACCACGATCGCCGCGGCCGCCGCGAGCGAACGCCATCCTGTTGCCGAGGTCGTACGCGCGGTCTTCTCGCCGCCATCGACCACTGTGAGACCGATCTTGGCTCGCGAGTACGCGCGGCGACAGGCCGAGCACCCCGACAGATGATCGTCGAACAGGACCTTCTCGCCAGCGCGCAGCGATCCTGCGAGCGCCGCCGGCATCAGCGCTTGGAACGCCTCACACCCTTCGATCATCGGTGCAGCCGGTCGTTGTTGTGCACTGGCTGCCTGCAGCTTGGCCCACACCCGAGCGCGAGCCGCCGATTCATCGGCGGGGCTGATCGAATCCTGTCGGGCAGCCTGGGCAGCGCGGTCGAGCAGCGCGTCGAAGTCTTTGTCGTTGATATTCATAGCGAGTCTCCCTTTGCTCCCTCGAGGTCTGCGCGCAGCTGCTTCCGAGCGCGATGGAGCAAAACGGCGACGGCGTTGGTCGTCATGTCCAACGCAGTTGCAATGGCTTGGTGATCCATACCTTCGATGAAATGCAGCGTGAAGACTTCGGCAGCCGAAGGACTCAGCCGTCCCAGCGCGCCCCGCAGCCAACTCTTCAACTCGGCTTCGCGTTGACGCTGCTCCGGACTGGTTGAGGGGCCCTCGGCCAGGAACGGTTCGACCGTTTCCATCGAAACGCGCTTGGAGTCACGCCGCCGGCGCACCACATCGATCGCTGCGTTGATCGCAGATCGTTTGAGGTACGCGCCGGGGGATGGTGAGAGATCCGGGCATTCCTGGCGGTTGAGCAGCCGCATGAACACTGTTTGCAGCACGTCTTCCGCCTCTGCTGAATCGCCGGTGACCCGATAGGCGCAGGCCAGGACCAGAGCGTGGTGCTCGCGGTAGAGGCTTTCGAGATCGACCGGAGCGCTGGGCACCGGCTGTGTTCGCGTGGCGGCGGGCACGAGACCCTCCTTGCGGTTGTCTTCAGCCATAGGAACGGGCCTCCAAGTCCGGGATTACATCCGATCCGCTGACCCTATGAAATGCCGCCTTCGGGAGGTTTCGAACACCGGTCGCGAATACAATCCCGCTCCCTCAATGATCCGAATCGAAGTCCTTACCAAAAGCTACGGAAGCCGTGCGGCGGTCGACGGGTTGTCGTTTTCAGTCCGGGCCGGGGAGATTCTGGGCCTAGTTGGCCCCAATGGGGCGGGAAAGACCACCACGCTGCGCTGTTTGTGCGGGGTGATTCCAGCCGAAAGCGGCCAGATCGAGATCGCCGGCCACGACCTGATCCGGGCCCCGATCCCGGCCCGTCGCGCCTTGGCGTTCATCCCCGACGAACCCAAGCTGTTCGAGCACCTCACTGTTCGCGACCACCTGATGCTTCAGGCTCGGCTCTACAGCGTGACCGACGCTGCCGAACGTGGCCCCGCCCTGCTTCGGGAATTCCAGTTAGAGGACAGGCTCGACGCATTCCCAGCCGAGCTGTCGCGCGGCATGAAGCAGAAGTTGATGGTGACGTTGGCATTGATGCATCGACCCTCTGCGCTAGTACTGGATGAGCCGCTCACCGGTCTCGATCCGGCAGCGATGCGACGCATGAAGGAAACCATTCTCCGCACCGCAGCGGCGGGAGCTGCGGTATTGATCAGCTCACACCTGTTGTCGCTGGTCGAGGAGATCTGCACGCGCGTGCTGATCCTCAAGAGTGGCCGCGCGACCGCCTTTGGAACGCTGCCAGAGATTCGTGCCGCGCTGCCCGGTCTGTCGCACGATGCCGATTTGGAAGAGATCTTCATGCGGGCCACGGAGGGGACCGAGCCGCCGTGAACCGCTCGCTTTGCCTGCTCATCGTGCAGAGTCTCGTGGGCCGTCTGCGTCGAGCGCTGCGCCTGGCGCGCCGACCCAAGTATTTGGTGGGTGCACTGATCGGCGTGCTCTACATGGTCTGGAGTTTCTTCACGCTGTACCGGCGTGACTGGGCTCCGCACGATCGGACCGTTGTCGATCTGATCGGCGCCAGCGACAGCTTGATCTCGGGCCTGATGTTGCTCGGTGCGCTGGCCCTCGCACTGTTCCTCTCCATCGGTTGGCTGTTGCCCCGAGGCAAGTCTCTGCTGCCGCTCAACGACACCGAAGTGCACGTCCTGTTGAGCGCGCCGATCTCGCGCCGATCGGTGGTTGGGTACGCACTCCTCAAAGGGCAGGTCCCGCTCCTGTTGTCAGCGATCATCTTGCCGATTGTGTTCAAACCCGGGCCGCTCCTCGCGCGCTTGATCACCGTGCCCGGTTACTGGGTAGCACTTACACTGATCGATTGGCACATGAAGGCTGCCAACCTGTGGAAGCTTCAGACCGACACGCTCTCACGGTTACGCGCACGACGTCGTTATCTGGCGTTGTATCTTGTGCTGGGACTGTTCTGGATCGTGGCGCTCGCGCTTCTGGCGAGCCGGATCGACGCCGTTCGAAGCATGGCATTCTCCACACCGATCTCCGCAGGGTTCGCGCATTGGATCTCGTCGGTTGCCGAACCGCTCGGCGACTGGCAAACGGAGATCACGCTCGTCGTTTGGTTGGCGCCCATGCATTGGACCTTGGCTCCGTTGCAGCCGCATGCTTCAGACCTGTGGCGTGCACTCTGGCCTGCCCTGGTGTTGGTCGTGGTTCACTACGAGTGGCTGGTGCGAAGCCGCGCACCATTCGAGGAACCGATTCTCGCGGGAGAGCGAGTCAACACGCCCGCCGGTGCACTCAGCGCAATGCTGATCAAGATGAGCCCGCGCCGTCGTCGCCGACAACCGTTTCGCTTGTCTCCCATCGGATGGCCGGAAGTCGCGATCGTGTGGAAGAGTTTGTCGCTGACCTTTCGCGGCGGCGTAGCGCGCGCGTTGATTGTGGCCTTCGCGGTGCTCGCCGTGATTGCGGCGGCCGGCGGGTGGGGAGGCTCGCCGCAGTGGTTGATGATCGTGTTGCTCGCCGTCGGTATCGCAGGCAGCACGATGGCTTGCCTGGGCGCCGGTTTCGTTCGGGCCCCGGACTTGCGCGCCGATCTTCAGCGGTGCGATCTGCTGCGAACCTGGCCGATCTCGGGTGCGCGACTGGTCGCCGCGTACGCTGCCGGTATTGCGGTGACTTCCTGGTTGGTGGGGGTGATCAGCCTGGCCTGTTTGCTCGCGGCGGATGTCAGCCTGCGTTTGTCACTGTGGCTCGGAACGCGCATCCCGGATCCTGAGATTCTCGACTCCTGGAGCGCAGGGTTCGGGGCGCCGGCGGCGATGGTCGCTTGGCTTGCGGCCGTTGGAGTGCTGCCGCTATTGGCGGCGATCTGTTTGATGTCGGCGTCGCTCAATACGATCTCTGTGCTGGCGTGGCCGGGGTGGCTGGGCTCTTCCGACATGACAGCCCGCGGACTGTCGGCGATCGGGCAACGGATACTGCTCGGCGCGGGATTGATGGTTGCGCTGTTGGTGACCCTGCTCCCCTCGGCCTTGCTGGTTTTCGCGGTCCTGGGTACGCAGCATTGGCTCGATCTTCCGTTTGTGGCTTGGGAGCTTCCGCCACTCGGGCTGCTTGCTGCAGCGCCCCCGGTGGTCGCCGCGTTCATCGTGATTCGCCTGGGAGGAGGGCTGTGGGATCGAATCGACCCCTCGCTCGAGATTCTCGGCTGAGATGGACAATCCAATGTCTGGGGTCAGCTCGTAACCTCTTCCCGGAGGCATGATGCGCGCGAGCACACGGGCAGCACTCTTGATCGGGGCGTCTCTTATCGGCGCGGTTGCGCAGGCTGCGAGTTTTGACCACTCCGCCTGGGACGAGCTATTGAAGAAGTACGTCGATGCCGAGGGCCGTGTCGCCTACAAACGGCTCAAGTCCGACGATGCGGCGAAGCTCGAGTCCTACCTTCAGCGCGTCGCGGCTGCCGATCTGGCCTCGCTCGATCGGCCGGAGGAGATGGCGCTCTACATCAACGCCTACAACGCCTACGTCTTCAAAGGGATCCTTGGTGGTTCATCCGCGGAGGGCGTGTTCTCCCGCATCGGATTCTTCGGGTTCGGCAAGAATCGCGTCGGTGGTACCGACTACAGCCTCAAGAAAATGGAAGACGACGTGTTGCGCGGAAAATACAAAGACCCGCGCGTGCACTTCGCGCTGGTTTGCGGTTCAACTTCCTGTCCCAAGCTCGAGCGCCAGGCTTACACCGGCGCCACGCTCGACGCTCTGCTCGACCAGAAGGGAAAGGAGTTCCTGGCCGACACGTTCCGCAATCCGCTCGGGGCGGGGCCAGCCGGGGTCAAGCTCAGCGCGATCTTCAAATGGTTTGCCGGTGACTTTCAGGCAAGTGCCGGTTCGGTCGGTAAGTTCCTCACGCGATTCGCGCCGTCGTCGGCGCCGGCGTGTCTGAAGACCGATTCCTGCGAGTTCGAGTACGTCGACTACGACTGGTCGATGAACGCACAGACTGGGCAGAAGCCGTGAGTGCCGGCGATCGTCACTGGTTATCGCCGGGACGACCGCTCGATCATCGACAGTCGATGTGGCAACAACTGCGGCAG
>CAZAHQ010000223.1:0-6754 GCA_964484415.1 uncultured Acidobacteriota bacterium
GCGGATACGTCCCCTCCAACTCGATCGGGTTTTGCGTCGCCAGCGTCATGAACGGTGCGGGCAGGCTGAAACTCTCCCCCTCGATCGTGATCTGACGTTCCTGCATCACCTCCAACAGCGCCGCTTGTGTCTTGGCCGGGGCACGATTGATCTCGTCGGCCAACAGAAGGTTGGTGAAGGCCGGCCCTTGCCTCACGGTGAAGACACCCGACTTGGTGTCGAGTACCGCGTGGCCGATCACATCGCTGGGCATCAGGTCGGGCGTGAACTGCACGCGGGCGAACTTCCCGCCAAAGGTGCGCGAGAGCGCCAAGACCAACAGCGTCTTGCCGACACCGGGCACACCCTCGATCAGCACGTGCCCGGCGGCCAAGAAGCTGGCGAGCACCTGCTCGACCGCGTCCGCCTGCCCCACGAGCGCACGGCCGATCTGTTCACGCATCAAGGCGACGTCGGACGCCGCTTGCTCGAACTGCGCACGTTTGACTGCATCGAAATCCATCTCGTTCATCCGTCCCGCCTCATCGTTTCCCAAAGTCGAACCGATTTCGTGAAGCTTTCGGCGTGGGGGTGGGGCCCCACCGCGAAGGCATCGTCCAAGTCCTTGGCAGAGACCATCAACTCTTGTTGCAAGGCCCGCCGCATGGCCTCGCCGCGGACCGTTCGCCAGCGTTGATCGCGACGAGCCGCGCGCGTCAATGCAGCCTCGCGTACCGCGCTCAACAAGACGTCGGCGAGTTTCATCTTCCACGACCAACGCCCGGCGGCTTCGATATGTTCGAGCAGCCGCCGTCGATCGGTGCTCGGAAGCGGTAACAACGGACCGAAGCGACTCCCGGTTTTCCAAACCCACGCCGCGAGCAACAACAGAAGACTCAGTCCGAAGGGAAGCCCGAGTCGGGCCAGGAGGTTCACGAGTGCCGGCTGCGAGATGCGTCGAGGGAACCAGACCGTGACACCGGTGCGTGGAAAGTGCGCCATTCCGACCAGCAAATGAGCGCTACCTCGAGTCACCAACTCGAGGTTGTTGAAGAGTTCGCTCTCGGCGAAGACTGTGAGCGCACCCGGGCCCACTCTCTGATGTGTCATCCAGTACCAATCGTTCGCACGCTCGGGGCCGGCCGGCGGTCCGACCCAACAGTCCGGTTCGACCTGGGCCTTGATTTCTGGGCCTGCGTTTCCACGACGACCGCGGTGGATTGTCAGCTTGGTGGAGGATGGGACCAGCGGCGGCTGCAACCACACGGGCAAGGCGTTGTTCTGGTCCGGCAGTTCCGGATCGGTGATTCCGATTGGTGGACAGAGTCGACCCCCTTGCCGAAAGCCCGAGGCGGTCGAGACATCGACTTCGCTCGGCCAACGAGCGCTCAGTCCGAAGGTCTGAAGGAACTGGTCTGTGAGTGAGCCTTCGAAGTCGACACCGCTGGCGGGCAGCAGCAGCAACAGATTGCCCCCCTGTTCGACCCAGCTCTGCAACGCGTGCGCTTGAAGCGGCGTCAGCCAAACCTCTTCGGTCGGTACGATCAACGTGTCGCTGGTCGGCGGCAACTGGTCCAAGTGCGCCAGGCGTCCTGTCTTGACATGGAAATGCTGGAGCAGTCGTTCGGCCGCGAACAGCGGCAGTGCACGCGCCTCGGCGGTGGGACCGCGATCGATCTCGACTTCCTTGCGCTCGAGAAGCCCGAGCCAGGCGCCGATCGGTTGCCAAAACAGCAGCAGCGTCACGATCGCAAGCGCCGCAATGCTCAAAAGCCAGTCGCGGCGCGTCATGATGCCGCCGAGAAGTGTGCAGAAAACTCGTCGATCAAGGGCGGGCCGACATCATCGCTCGGTGTGCGCTGTGCGTACGCGGCGTGTTGCCAGGCATCCGTAAGGCGGCGCAAATATCGCTGCGCTTCGGAAGGGAGCACGGCACCCGCCGCGCGCAGGCAGTCACCCTCGGTGTAGCTCGGCGCAAGCGCTACCCCGCGCTGATGCAACAAGGACACAAGACTTGCTCGGTAAAGCAGACTCAATGCCGCGATCCGCTGGCCTTGTAGCCAGAGCGCGCGAGCGGCGGCGGGAACGTCGTCGGGAAGCGATGCGGGGCGCACATCCAACCCCACCAGAATCTCGGGAGGTGCGGTCGAGAGGTCGATCGTCGCAAACGCCTCGCCACTGCGCGAGCGGATGATCGACAGCACGATCGCGATCACTGCGACCAGCCCCAAGCCCCACATCACAGGGCGGGCCAGCATTCCGATCAGGTTCGCAAACTGTCCGCCGGTCTCCACGTCCATGGGATCGCTCGCTTGCTGGCTCGATCGCGCCGGCAGATACCGCACGATCTTCTCCCGGCGTGAGAGCTCTGGACCACGCAAGATCGCACGCGCCGCATCGCGGGTTTGTTGGGGGGTCAGTTCGTTGCCGGATGAACGCGTCATGGCGTTGCGGGATGCGTTGCCCGCGGAGGCGTCATCGCCCGCATCGACGGCGTTGCTCGTGGCCGCGGTGCTCGTAGTTGAGGTGTTGGCGTCTGAGGTGTTCGTCGCCTTGGTGTCGTCGGCGTGGGCGGCCGGTGTCACGGTCGACAGCACGGTCGCGGACAAGAGCAGCGTCAGCCACAGCGCTGCGGTTGCGAGCAAGCGCGCCGAGAGTCTCCGAAACGTCAGCTCGATATCCCAACCCTCCAGCATCACGCGCCGGTTGAGATACAGCGCAAAGCCGCCGGCAGTGAACAGCGTCTCGCCCAGCGACAGCACCGGCAGATAGCTCAGAAGGCACAGGCGCCGCACCCACGGCTTCGACCAAACGTCGAGCGACTCGATGGGGTTGAAGACGTTGATCAGCGTGGCGCCGGAGAGCTTCAGTACCAACACCACGGCAGCCATGATCAGGGCGGTCTCGAACAGACTGCAAACCATCGCCAGGGCACTGGCCAGACCGCCGCCACGGCGTGAGAGCAAGCCAGTGCGCTGTGTCGCGCGCGAGCCGCTCAGTCCTTCGAGCTGCCGCACCGGAAGTTTGTAGCTTCTTGTGGGGTCGAGTCGCGCGTAGGTCAGCGCTCGCCACAGATCGGAACGCCACAGTTCCCACAACGACAGCAGCACCTGGCGCGCCGTCGGCACCGTGCCGAACAAACTACGCGACAACACCAACAACACGACCCGCGACCAGAGTGGCTTGAACCAAATCACCAAAAAGATCGCCCACCCGGGGTGCTCCCAGAGCAGCGCGGTGAGCAGCAGGGCCGCCGGCGCCGCGCTCACGAACCAGGCGCGCAACAGCGGCCACCACCAGACACGAACCATCGCAAAGCCGAGATCGACCGCCTCCCACCCGGGGCGTGAACGAATCGTTGCGGCCAACTTCTCAAGCTGCATGGCGTCGGCCTGCCAAAAGCCAATGCGCTGCGACGAGCAGCCACAAGAGCGTGCCGAGCGTGTACTTGATGCCGATCGGAATCTGAGGGCGCGGCGACCAGAACGCTTCCAATGTTGCGGCCATCACCAGCATTGCGGCGCCGCCGAGCACCAACGGCAACACACTGTGTGCTGTGGTGCGCAGAGCCTCGCCGCGTGTCAGGCGCTTGGGTGACAACAGTGCCAGACCAAGATCCAAACCCGCCGCACCCATCAACACGATGGCCGGCAACTCGAAAGCCCCGTGACCGATGATGAACGGGAAGAACGTGCTTTGATACCCCAGCTCGACCACATAGACGGACGCGGCTCCCAGGACCAAACCGTTGTAGACCAGTGCCGCGATCGAGCCCAAACCCCAAAACAACCCCATCGCGAAGCAGATCAAACCGATCCCGATGTTGTGCTCGATATAGAAGCCGAACATGCCGACGTCGGTGCCCGGCGCTCTGTCGGTTTGAAACTGATCGGCACTGGGGTCGTACATCTGCTGCAGCGCCTGCAGCAGCTCGCCGCCGAGCACCGCGTGCGTCACCTCGGGGCGGCTTTGGCCAACTGCAATCACGATCAACGCGGGGCCGAAGAAAAACAGCATGGCCAACAACACCGCGCGCCGATGAGCGCGAATGGCGGCAGGGAACTCCAGCAACAGAAAGTTGAGCAGACCGCGCGGCAGCGATCGTCGTCCGCCATACAGTTGGTGATGACACCGAAGCGCCAACTGCTCGAGACGCTCGATCAACGCCAAACCGTACAGCCGGCCGCGCGCCACGGCGAGTTGCTGGCAAAGCAAGCGATACTCGCGTGGAAAGTCAGCCACGTCACCCGATTGACCGGCGGCCAGCATCGTGCAGAGGCGGTCGAGTCGTTCCCACAGTGCGGCATGGCGACGTTCGAATTCCGGCTGGTTCATCCGCGTCTCCGCAACCACGCCGCGATCGATTTCAAACGGACCACACCGCGTGCCGGGTCGCTGGCTCCCGTGAGCGGTGTCAACAGCGCTGCCAACTCGCCGGAGCGTGCGGCGCCGAGCGCGGCCGCGCGCACCGAGAACTCGACCAGCGCCCGCTGCTCCTCCAACCGCAGCGGAATCGACGGTGGTGCGGCCTCGACCTCCTCCTCGGTAAGGCTGTCCGAGACGCGCTCGACATGCACGACCAGCGTTCCGGCCACGATGTCGCCTATTCGCTTGAAGCGCGGATGAAACAGCGAGGTGATCAACCCCAGGCCATAAGCAAACGGCAAGAAGTCGGCGACACGCAGCAGATTGCGCAGCACCGAAGCGCCGAGCGTCACCGGCGTTCCGTCGTCGTGAACGACGCGCAAACCGAGCGCTCGCTTGCCGGGTGTCGCGCCTCCCAGCCAGACCTCGAAGATCACACCGTATAGCCACCAGACCGCGAACGTGGCGATCATGAACGCGCCGATCCCCAAGAGCGGAGCGAGCAGATTCGAGGCGACCATCAGCAGCGCGAACCGGATCATCCCATCGATCAACCAGGCGAGGCTGCGTGCCGCGGGGCTCGCCGCACGCAACGCCAGATCGACCCCTTCGGGTGTCTCGATGGCGAGTCGCGTGTCGAGCATCGGCAGCGCTCAGGCCGCGATGCTGACGCGCCGCGGCGGATGTGCGACGGCATCGACGACCACCGTGTCGGCGAGCAGGTCATGTAAGCAGCGTCGATCGTCGCGGAAGATGAACAGCGCATCGCACAGGAAGAAGGCGATGTTCAGGCACGGCAGGATCGCGCACAGCGCGAACGGCAGCCAACGCAAGAAAACCAGGCGGCTCAATCCGGCCTCGGTACCGTCGTAACGCACGATTCGAATCTTCAGCAGCACCTTGAAGATCGTTTGGCCACTGCGATGAAGCAGCAGGAGGTTGATCGCGCCGATCGTCAGCAGAAATGCCAGGTACGCGCCGTAATACCGCCCGATCTCGCTGGCCCATTGCTCGAAGTCGCCGAACGCGGGTTGAAAGAGCCAACTGTCCGACGTCAACCGCGAGGCTGCTAGCGAGAGCAGTCCGGCCATCAGCCAGTACATCAGCTTGGCGCCGAAGCGACGGCCGCGGCCGGCCAGCGGCAACGGCGGGCCGGCTTCGACCGCGCCTTCGCCGCTCGATTGCGGAGCCTCATACGGATTTATCGACATGTCGACGTTCCACCCTGCTGCAACCGATCGGTGTCGGTGAAGGAAAGCACCGTCGGCCTGCCGCGGTCAAGCTGACTGTTCATTGGCTGAGGCGTGCGCGGGATGTTCGGGAGAGAAGATCGTCACGACACGCTCGGTTTCGGGCTGGCCCGCCGCATGAACGATCAACACGCGCCATGCCCGCCGCCGCAGCAAGTCGGGCAGGCGTTGCGCCCACTCCACCGCCACGATCCAATCGCGGGCCAACGCCTCCTCGATTCCGAGATCGTCGATGCCGGCTCCGTCGGCCAGACGATACAGATCGACATGCAACAGCGATCGAACGCCGCCGCGATGCTCGATCGCCAACACAAACGAGGGTGACGAGACGTTGTCGGTGTCGTGCGCTAAACCGGCAGCCAAGCCGCGCACGAAAACAGTCTTGCCGGCACCGAGATCCCCCTCCAAGGCGACCAGAGAACCAGGCGCAAGCTGTTGCGCAAATGCCGAGGCGCGCCGACGCATGGCGTCTTCGCTGCGCACGGTGAACGTGGCCAGGGAGGATGTCATGGTTCGTCGAGATCCTCATCGGTCAAGCGCCGCAGTGCAGCGGGAAGATGT
The DNA here is from genome assembly GCA_964484415.1 of uncultured Acidobacteriota bacterium. Taxonomy (GTDB): domain Bacteria; phylum Acidobacteriota; class Polarisedimenticolia; order J045; family J045; genus JANNUT01. The sequence continues at coordinate 6,156 of CAZAHQ010000223.1, forward strand.
CGCAGCAAGGCGGTCGTGCTGAGTGTGGCGTGCGTCTCTTCCTCCTCCACGGCGATATCGCCGGCCAATCCGTGCAGATAGACGGCCAAGCTCGCCGCCGCAAACGGCTCGAGCCCTTGCGCCATGAATCCTGCGATCAGACCGGTGAGCGCATCACCCATTCCGGCGGTCGCCATCCCGGGGTTGCCGGTGGAGTTGACGAGCGCCTGCCCATCGGGTGCTGCCACGATCGTGCGAAACCCTTTCAGTACACACACCGCATCGGCGTCGCGCGCGATCCGCCGAGCCGCCAACAAACGATCGGCTTGCACCTCGGACGGAGAGCACGACAACAAGCGCGCCGCTTCGCCCGGGTGTGGAGTCACCACCAGCGTCGAACGCCGCGTCGCCAACGCAGCGAGGTCGCCGGCAAACGCGTTCAAGCCGTCGGCGTCGAGTACGATCGGTCGATCGCTTTCGGCCACCAGCGCGCGAATCTCCAGTCCAATCGTTTCTCCCTGACCGAGTCCCGGGCCGAGCGCCAGCACATCGCGCGTGTCGAGTAGTTCCATCGCGACCAACGATGCGCCGCGTTCGAGTTCGCCATCGTCTCCAACATC
>CAZAHQ010000224.1:0-6743 GCA_964484415.1 uncultured Acidobacteriota bacterium
GGCATGTCGCCGAGCGTTGCGCGCGGGGATCGCCGCGGCCGCCGCGATCTCCAACAGGTGAGCCGCGGCATTCGGTTTGTGCTGCCGCAACGGGGCGTCGTCGAGATATGCGATCCAGCCGGAGGCCTCGCCCTGATCACTCAGCGGGACGGCGAGCAGCCGCGGCGGTCGAACCGTTCGTCGCCAACGATGGATGCCGGAATCATCCAAGACACGCGACGGCTCGGGAGAACCAGGATCGAGCGAGACCATCGCGGTTGCCTGCGGGAGACGGGCGCGCATCTCTTCCAGCAACGCAGTCTCCAGGTCAGCCGGGTCGAGCAATCGGGCCAAGCGGAGCAACAGTGGTTCTCGCAGCGGAAGATCGCGTGTTTCGACCCGCGGTGCGGACTGAACCCGGGACTCGGCGACCGTGTCCGCCGAGAGTGCTCGCCGATTGCGTGTGTCTTTTCCAGCCATGCTCAGTTTCCGCTCCAGCTCCGCGAGCCAGGGATTTCGAAAGCCTGAGAACTGCTTCGAGACGCGTGGGTCGCAGGACCTCGCTCTCGACCTCCCCTCCAAATCCGGTAACTCGCTGAATTGGAAGGGCCTAACTGAAATCGGTCGCTGTCCACAAGTTGGTACCTGGCGGCCGGCTAGACAACCGATTTCTGAACACAGGGGCTAAAGGTTGGACACCGGGTGGCGAGGAGAGGAGTGGATCGCGGCGGGTGCGGGACCACAGCAGTGAACAGCCCCGGCCACGACATCTGGAGGAGACGGTAATGGCCAGTTTCTCGGTAGTGACCAACATTGGAGCGTTGAACGCTCACAACCAGTTGGTGGGGACGGAACGGCACCTGCAAACCACCATCAATCGGTTGTCCTCGGGCTTACGCATCAACGGCGCCAAGGATGACGCAGCGGGCCTGGCGATCGCCGAAAACCTGCGCGCCGATGTGCAGGGGCTCAATCAGGCGGTGCGCAACGCCAACGACGGCATCAGCGTGATCAACGTCGCGGACTCGGCACTGGGCGAGATCGCGAACCTGCTGCATCGCGCCATGACGCTCGCCGAGCAGTCGGCCTCCGACACGTCGGGCGCCGACAGCGGCACGGCCAAGACGGCGATCAACAGCGAGTACACGCAGATCCTGTCGGAAATCGACCGAATCGCCTCGACCGTGCAATTCAATGGTCTGCAACTGCTTTCCGGCAGCGGCGCCACGATTGACGTGCAGGTCGGTCTAGCCTCCTCGAGCGACGATCGGATCGCGATCACGACGGTTGGAATCAGCGCATCGTCGCTTGGATTGACCAGCGACTCGCTGCTCACCGGGTCCGACTCACGAACCGAGTTGGAAGCGATTCAAACCGCGATCGACGATGTCTCGGGTAATCGCGGCGACCTCGGTGCGTACTACAACCGCCTCGAGCACACCATCGCCGTGATCTCTGTTCAAGCCGAGAACTTGCAGGCAGCCGAGAGCCAGATTCGCGACGCCAATATCGCCATGGAGGTTGTGAACCTGACGAAGTACCAGGTGCTGAACCAGACCGGGTTGTCAGCCTTGGCGCAGGCCAACTCCACCTCGCAGAGCGTGCTGTCGTTGCTGCGCGGCGGCTAATAACGACAGAAAATTTTCGGACTGACGCTGGCGCCAGACTCGGTCCGTGAATCTCCACGGCCATCCGTGGACCTCCAGAGGGCGCCGCCCGGGGAGCTGGTCCCCCTGGGCGGCGCTCCATTTGGCGTTGCTCACCCCTCTCAAGTTTCTTCCCAACCCGACGAAACGCTGACCGTGCGGCGGAGTAGCCGCTCGCCAGCGACCGGGAAGCGCTGGGATTTGGGAAAGGGAGGTGGTTGAGCCGCCGTCCACGTCGAATCGATCGATCAGCGTTAATCGTTCCAAAACGAAACAACTCACAGCGGGCCACGGATAGGCCCAACGCAGCAGCGGGACGCGAGCTGCGGACCTTCATGGAGGAAAACACTCATGGCGAGTTTCTCAGTTACTACCAACGTCGGTGCCATCAACGCTCAGAACCAACTGGTCAGGACCCAACTGGGCCTGTCGACGACCATCAACCGACTTTCGTCCGGCCTGCGCATCAACGGCGCCAAGGATGATGCTGCCGGTTTGGCGATCGCCGAAGGGTTGCGCGCCGACGTGTCGGCCCTCAATCAAGGCGTGCGCAATGCCAACGACGGTATTGGCGTGATCAACATCGCCGATGCAGCGCTCGGAGAAGTCAACAACCTGCTGCAACGCGCGGTGACCTTGGCCGAGCAAGCGGCTTCCGGCACTTCCGGTCTCGACAGCAGCACCTCCAAGCAAGCGCTCAACGACGAATACAACGCGCTGCTCTCTGAAATCGACCGTATCTCCGCGACCGTGGAGTTCAACGGTCGTACGCTGCTGAGCGGTTCCGGCGCCTCTGTCGAGGTTCAGATTGGAACCGGCAGCGGCTCCAACGATGCCATCACCATCACCACCACCGGTGTCAGCGCTTCGGGCCTGACACTGACCTCCGACAATCTGTTGACCGCGTCGGATGCCAAGCTCGAGTTGGTGACGCTCCAGGACGCGATCGACACCATCAGCAGCAACCGCGGCTCTCTGGGTGCGCTCTCCAACCGCTTGCAGTACTCGATCCAAGTCATCACCTCCCAGGCCGAGAACTTGAAGGCGGCCGAGAGTCAGATCCGCGATGCCAACATCGCGGAGGAAGTCGTGAACCTGACCAAGTTCCAGGTGCTCTCGCAGACCGGCCTTTCGGCCTTGGCACAGGCGAACACGAGTTCTCAGAGTGTGCTGTCGCTGCTGCGGTAAACAGCGAGTAGTGATCGGGGTTGGGGCCGTACCTCGATGGTACGGCCCCACCTTTTCCCCGATTGACGCTGCCACCCAGGGTAAGGCGAACCGTTCGTTCGCGGCGGAGAACTCTGGTCGTGGTGGATGGAGGACCAAGCGATGAGCGAAACGTTGTTGGATGTGCAGGCCGTCCCTTCCAAGACCACTTCGGGGACACCTGTACGCTCTGCGGAGGTCCAAGCGGCAGCGCAGTCTGTAATCGCTCCAAAAGAGGACAAGGCCAAGGCCAAGGCTGCACCAGTACAAGATCCAGCGGCGCTGAAGGCCAAAGTGCAGCAAGCCGCCGCCTCCGCAAACTTGAAGCAAGTCACGTTTCAGTATGAAACGACCGACGACGGCAACATCATCATCAAGGTCAAGGACGCCCAAACCGATAAGGTCATCAAACAGATACCCCCGGAGGGGCAAGTCGAGTTCGCCCGCAAACTCCGGGATTTCCTCGGGATCTTGTTCGATCAACAAGCCTGAGGTGCGGTGAGGTGGACGGATGGCATTGGGCGCGATCAGTTTTGGGCAGGGGATCGCATCGGGAATCGATTTCCGGGCGATTGTCGATGCGATCATTGCTGCCGAGAGTCAGCCAATCAAGAAACTCCAGGCGCGAGTCGATTCCTTCACCAAGGCCAAGAACTCGTACTCCGAGATCGACAAGCTGCTGAAGGACTTCGAAAGCAAACTCCAAGAAATCAAGTCGGGCGGATCGTTCGGCGGGAAACTCGCCACACTCAGTGACAAGGACGCACCACTTACCGTGAGCGCCGGCTCCGGCGCGGCCACGGGCGTCTACGAGATCAAGATTGACGAGATCGCGCAGTCCAATCGCATTCGCTCGGCCACGCAGAGCGACAAGGACTCGCCGCTCGTTTCGGACGGCACGATCACCATCAAGTCGGGAACCAAAGACACCATCACCATTGACGTCACCGCTGCCAACGGCAACAACTCGTTGCAAGCGATCGCCGATTCGATCAACGGCGCAGATGCAGGCGTTGCCGCCAACATCATCAACGACGGTACGGGCGCCATCCTGGTGGTTCGCGCCAAGGATTCGGGAACGGCAAACGCGCTGACAATTACCGACAAGACCAACCTCAACCTCGACGACGCCGGCAACGTGTTGCAAGCAGCCAAGAACGCCAGGATCGTGGTCGACGGGGTTACCGTTACATCACAAACCAATACCGTGAGCGGCGCGATCGCCGGCGTATCGCTCAACCTGACCGGAACCACGGCAACGAAGTTCCAGCTCACCGTCGCTGACGATCTCGAGGCGAGCAAGGACTCGCTCAAGAGCTTTGTCGACGCCTACAACAAGGTCAACGACTTCTTCGTCAAGAACTTCGGCAGCTCCACCGAGATTGGAGCCTCGGCGATCGCCTCGAGTTCAATCGCGCGCAACTTGCAGCGCCAGGTGCAGAGCCTCGTCACCGGCAGCGTCGTTGGCGTACCCAGCGGGAATCTGAGCAGTCTCTCGGAGCTCGGCATCACGGTTGCCGATCGCACCGGCAAGCTCGAGTTCAATGCCGACCAGTTCAGCAAGCTGGTGGATCAAGGCCGCTTCGACGAGATCCGCGCCGTGCTGCTGTCATCGGGATCGACGAGTGATCCTTCCACGCGCTATGTCAGCTCTTCTCCGAAAACCAAGGCTGGTACATACGCTGTGACGGTTAGAACTGCGGCAGAGCGAGCCGAGGTTGGAGGATCGACGGCGATCGGCGCTGGCGGGCTCACAGCAAACGAGACGCTGTCGATCTCGCTCGGCACGAGCCGTGTCGATGTGGCTTTGACGGCAGGAGACACGGCAGCGCAGATCGTGACCAAACTGAATGCGGCGCTGGACAATGCTGGCTTAGGTGCAACCGCCTACAGCGATGCCGGCAAGCTCGCGCTGCGGACCGATGACTACGGCGTGTTGCAGACCATCAGCGTGGTCAGCAACGTAGCCGATGCAGCAGATGGCCAATCGACGGGGATCGGTATTACCGCACTCACCGATACCGGCGTGGACATTGTCGGGACGATCGGTGGGGTGGCGGCCGAAGGAAAGGGAAACTCGCTGGTCGGCGCCGATGGCACCGATGCCGATGGCCTGATCGTGAAGGTCTACGCCACTGCCGCGAGCATCGCGGCGAAGTCCGGGAATTTCGGCACGGTCGGCTTCAGCCAAGGCTCGGCCGACCGATTCATTCAGGCGATCGATCGCATCACCGATCCGTTGGACGGCACCATCAAGTCGGCCAAGGACTCCTACGATGCTTCGATCGAAACCAACAAGGCGCGTATCACGGCGATGCAAGATCGTTTGGCCGTCCGGCAGGAGATACTGATCAAGCAGTTCTCCGCCGCGGAACAAGCGATCTCGCAGCTCAAGGCATATCAAAGCTCACTGCAGGGGTTGAAGTAACGATAGGCCAGGACCGGCAATCGAGAGATACCTACGGAGCGGATGATGCAAGCAGCATTGCAAGATCGAGCGCGTCGCGCGTACCAGACGACTCAGGTTCAACCCGACGATCCGATCGCCTTGGTGGTGCAGTTGTACGACGGCATGCTCGGCTTCCTGCGACGTGGAGCCGATCACCTGGCCTGCAAAGAGTTCGTTCCGGCAGCCGATCGCATTCGGCGCGCCGCCGATATCTTGGGTGAGTTACAGGCGGTACTCGACATGGAGCGGGGTGGTGAGGTTGCAATCAACCTCGATCGTCTGTACGCCTACAGCCGGCGTCGCTTGATGGAAGGTCATCTTCAGGCCGACCCGGCCGCGCTCCACGAAATCGCCGATCTGTTGCAACCGCTCCGCGATGCCTGGGCCGAAGCACGCCTCAAGCAGATGTCGTGTGAAACAGCGTCGCCGGTGGAGGCGCGGTGAGTCTGGCCCAGCAGGCCGAGAGCTTGGCGCTCGAGCTGCGCAGCCTGGGCCGGGAAGCGCGCTCGATGGTCTCCCAAGGGCGCCTTCAGGAACTCGAGCCGATCGGTGCGCTGACCGCTGCGACCTTCGAGCGTCTTCAAGCGCTGTATCCGGAAGGCCGGATCCACGATCGACACGTCCGTCAGATCGTGGACGAAGTCGCGGACGAGAACGTGGCGACGCAGCAACTCTTGATCGCCCTGCGCGACGAGTTGAAGCGGGCGATCGACGAGACCCAAATCGCTGGCCGCGCGGTGACCAGCTACGCCAAGCGGGCGTAACGTTGGCCCCTGCCGCACTTACCGTGAGGCGTTAGCCCAGTTCTCAACCCGCAGGTCACGAAGCACCAAAAAAAGCCGGGGGAATACCCGCCCCCGCTCCGTCCAGGCCTTGGCTCCGAAACTGAATCTGCCTGTCTTTGACCTCGGTCAAACACGCGGGCAGGCCGCGGGGGTAGCGTCACCCTCCTGGAGGTTTCGTGAGAGCAAACCGCGTCACGCTCGATGGCAATGAGGCTGCTGCCTCGATCGCCTACCGGCTGAGCGACGTCATTTCGATCTATCCAATCACTCCTTCCTCGACGATGGGCGAGCTTGCCGACCAATGGTCGGCCGACCTCAAGCCGAACCTGTGGGGAGCCATCCCCACTGTCATGGAAATGCAAAGTGAGGCAGGTGCTGCGGGAAGCGTCCATGGTGCCTTGCAGGCCGGTGCACTCGCGACCACCTTCACCGCGTCCCAAGGGCTGCTGCTGATGCTGCCGAACATGTACAAGATTGCCGGCGAACTCACGCCGGCTGTCTTTCATGTCGCGGCACGGGCTGTTGCTACGCACGCGCTTTCGATCTTCGGCGATCACAGTGACGTGATGTCGGCCCGCAGCACCGGTTGGGCGATGCTGTGTTCGGGCTCGGTGCAGGAAGCGCACGATCTAGCGCTGGTTGCGCACAGCGCGACCCTATCGTCCCGAATCCCGTTCC
>CAZAHQ010000225.1:0-6725 GCA_964484415.1 uncultured Acidobacteriota bacterium
CGAGACATCGATACGTGCGCATGCTCTGTCCGATGCTGCGCCCGCTGCGCGGCCTGTATGTCTCCATAGCGAGAATCGGATCTGCGATGCTGCAAGCGATCGCCGAGAAGCTGTCGACCCGCATCATCGAGAACCGGGAGATTCGCGGTCTGTCCGATCGGTTCGACACGGCAACTCGACAGCGATAGAAGCGCGGCGCGATACTCTCGGCGTCATGCCTCAAGTGGTCGTCATCGGCGGTGGCTTTGGGGGGCTCGCGGCGGTCCGGGCGCTGCGTCGTGCGCCGGTTTCTGTCGCGCTGATCGACCGCACCAACCATCATGTATTTCAACCATTGCTCTATCAGGTCGCGACTGCCGGCCTGTCTCCGGCCGATATTGCCGCCCCAATCCGCAACATCGTCAGCCGCCAGAAGAATGTGCAGGTGCGGATGGGGGAGGTGACCGGCATCGATGTAGCGGGGCGACGCGTGCTGATCGGCGACCGCTCCGAGCCGTACGACTTCCTGGTGTTGGCACCTGGTGCGAGCCACAGCTACGTCGGCAAACCACAGTGGGAGCGTTTTGCGCCTGGCCTCAAGACGATCGCCGACGCAACGCGCCTGCGTCGCGACATCCTGCTTGCCTTCGAGATGGCTGAGAACGAATCTGACCCAGCGGTGCGTCAGGCGTTGCTGACCTTCACGCTGGTTGGGGCTGGCCCCACCGGTGTCGAGATGGCGGGCGCCATTGCCGAGCTTGCGCATCGCGCGCTGGCCGCCGACTTCCGCGCAATCAATCCGCACCAAACGCGGATCGTATTGTTGGAGGCGGCGCCGCGCATTCTCAACTCCTTCGATGACAAGCTCGCCGCGCGTGCACACAGAGCACTCACTCGCATGGGCGTCGACGTGCGCTGCGGCAAGCCCGTCGAATCGATCGATCAATCCGGCGTCATCGTGGGCGGGGAGAAGATCGCGAGCCGAACCGTCATCTGGACCGCGGGTGTCATGGCCTCCGCGCTGACGAAATCGCTGGGCGCACCGCTCGATGGCGCCGGACGCGTGCTGGTGCAGCCGGACCTCAGCGTCGAAGGCCATCCCGAGATCTTCGTGATCGGCGACGCAAGCGCGGTGACGCAAGACGGTCACCTGCTCCCCGGTGTCGCGCCGGTCGCCATGCAGCAGGGGCGCTACGTTGGCGATCTCATTGCGCGTCGCATCGCTGGGCACCCGGCGCGACCATCGTTTCGTTATATCGACAGGGGAAACATGGCTACCGTCGGACGGTCGTTCGCAATCATGGACATGCGAGGTTTGCGCCTCTCCGGCTTCATCGCCTGGTCGCTGTGGTTGTGGATCCACATCTTCTTCTTGATCGGATTTCGCAATCGACTGCTGGTGATGTTGCAGTGGGCCTGGGCCTACATCACGTTCGATCGCGGCGCGCGGCTGATTACGGGCCAGACCAAGGACTGAATCCAAGAAGCGGTGCCGCGCACGACGCGCAGCACCGCTTGACAATCATCCATGACGCAGCGTGATGACTACTTCGCCGGCCACAAGAAGTAGAACGTCGCGCCTGTCGCCAGCGAGTAGATCGCGGCGTCGAAGAGCGCCCTCACCGTGTTGCCCCACGGGCGCATCATCCACACCGAATCGATCAGATGCGACACGCCGTAGCAGCCGAATGCTACAGCCGTCACGATTCGCATCGCGTTGCGTGGGCTCGGTATCTCGAAACCCGAGTGCCGCACGACATACGACGACAGGAAACTGATGAAGAGTGCAACGAAAAACCACTGCACGAGTTGCTTGCCCATCTTGGGAGGTCCGTTGGGTCCAACAACGACTATCGCCACCGGCCCCTTGATGCTTTTCTCCTGGAAGGCGGGCTCGGCCATCTTCTTGTGATCATCGCAGTACGGCGTGACGTACAAACCGGGCGCCGGTTTGACCTTGCCGAACGCCTCTCGAATCGCGTCTTCACCGGGCAGTTGTTGGTAGTCGGCCTTGTGGTACTTCAGCACCATGTGCAGCAGGAAGCTGATGAAGAAGACCACGACCGCAGAGACGATCACAGGGAGCCACAGGGTTCCAAACGGCATCGGGCACCTCCTTTGGCGCACACCGACGTGCACGCTTCGGACGGTATTCTAGGTCTAGGTCGGGTTTGTCAGGGGGGCGCACGGGCTGTTTTTGGCTTGTGAAACGGTTGCGATCGCTTCACAGGTTGAGTTTCATACCGCCAACGCCGTCGACTCGGTTTACATCCGCAGGCCCTGCGGGAGGTCTTCCGTGCAGAAGATCGACATCGTGACGATCTGGTATCTCCTGCTCGTCGGGCTGTTCCTCCCCTATCTGGCGATCAGGTCGGCACGCCGGCAGCTCGGCGGCGCACCGTTGCCGCCGCGCCCCCAGATCTGGCGCAGCGTGCTGATCATGGAAATGATGCTGCTCGCGATTGCTGTCCTCACGGCGCGCTTTGCATACATCGAGCTTTTCTCGGCGGGCCAGATCGATCTCGGCATCGTGTTGATCACAACAGCGATGCTCGCCGTTGCACTGGTGCTGCAACGGCTGATCTGGAGAGCCACCGATGGTGCGCGACGAGCACTACTCCTGCAGTCGCGCCCGCACACATACGGCGAGATGGGATGGTGGACGGCGATCAGCATCGCTGCCGGCACCGTCGAAGAAATCGCCTATCGCGGCGTGATGCCGTGCTTGCTGGTGGCCGCGTTGCAACGCTGGTCCGGGAATCTGCCGGATGCCTGGACCGAACCACTGGCGGGAGACTTCTCGACAACCTGGTGGATCGCGGTGGCGTTCAGTGTCGCCGCATTCGCTTTCGCGCACTTCGGGCAAGGGCTGCACCGCACCCTGTTCTTCATTGTGTTCTCGGTTGCCTGTCATCTGCTGGTTCGGGTCTCTGGCTCGTTGTATCCCGCCATGGCATTGCACGTTCTCTACGATGTTGCAGCCGGCCTTGCTGCGATACGTTTTTCTCGATCGCTTTCGGAGAGTCGATGAACCTCGGACCCCGCCGCTCATGACACGCTCATTGTCACGTCGATCGTTCTTGCACCTCAGTGCACTCGCTTCGAGCGCGCTCCCGTTTTCCCCTCTGTTTGCCACCGCATCGTCCGCAACCAACCCCGTACCGTTGCCGCGCAACGACGGCAAACCCAAACGGGTGATCGTGGTCGGGGCAGGTCTTGCAGGACTTGTCGCGGCCCATCAGTTGGTAGAGGCCGGACACAACGTGCTGGTTCTCGAAGCACGCTCGCGAGCCGGCGGCCGCGTGCTCACCGTGCGCGACCCGTTTGCCGACGGCCACTACGCCGACCTCGGCGCCGCGCGCGTGTTTAGCAATCACGATTACACGCTTCGTTGGTGCAAGAAGTTTGGGCTGGCGCTTGCGCCGTTCTTTCCAGCCAAGGGCGATGCGGTGCATGTCATCGATGGCGTCAGCGTGCGTGTACCGGCCGGCAAGTCGCCCGACATCTCGCGCTACCCGCTTTCGTTTTCTGAACGCGAAATCAAACTCGGCTACGACGGCATCGCCGCCGAGTCTATGAAGGCGCTCTTGGAACTAGCCGGCGATGTGACGCGCGCGGACTGGCCTCCGGCTGCGTTGGGAAGCTTCGATGCACTCACGCTGCGGCAGTACATGTTGCTGCAAGGCTGGACCGAGGGCGCCGATCGCGCGCTCGACCTGGGCTTTGGCGATCCTCAAGGCGGGTTCTACTCGACGCTGGAGATGCTGCGCGAGATCGCGCTCGACCCGCCCGGCGCACAACGTCTGAAGATCGTCGGCGGTACCGACAAGCTGCCGCTCGCCTTCGCCGATGGACTGCGCGATCGCATTCGCTACGGTGCACACGTCGTGGGACTCAAGCAGGACGAGCAGGGGGTGCGCGTGATCATCAGCCGCACCGGCGGATTCGAAACCTTCCCCGCCGATCGTGTGTTGGTCACGCTTCCATTCACAGTGCTGCGTCACATCGATATCGACCCTGCACTCTCCGCGCCGAAACAACGCGCTGTGCGCGAGTTGGCGTATTTGTCGCTGAGTCGCGTTGCGGTTCAAACGCGCTCACGCGTGTGGCAAAACGACGGGCTCTCCGGCTGGGGACTCACCGATGCGCCGTCGGAGGTGTGGCACACCACGCACGACGCACCCGGTCCACGCGGCGTCGTGCACGCCTACTTCCGTCAAACCGCCGCGGAGCGCGTCGCGGCGATGACCGAAGGCGAGCGCATCGACTACACGCTGCGACATCTCGACACGGTGTTCCCCGGCGTTTCCGAAGAGGCCGAGGGCGCGGCTGGGCATGCTTGGGACGCCGACCCGTTCGCGCGCGGAGGTCATGCGTTCTGCGCGCCCAATCAAATGACCACGCTGATGCCACACGCCGCACAGGCCGAAGGTCGAATTCACTTCGCCGGCGAACACGCGTCAGCCTGGCACGGGTGGATGCAAGGCGCATTGGAATCGGGGGAGCGAGCGGCGTTGGAGATTCACAACGGCCCGTGATGACATCGAATGCAGGAGCCGAGTTGTTGACTCATTCTTGCGCGAGATGGTCTGGCAGCATGACGACAACAGTTGGCAATTGCGAACAGGTCTTCAACGCGTTGCCGTCCCCATCGAGGTCGCATCGGTTTGCACCCCACGCGTACCGTTGAAGTCTCGCGGCTCGCGGCTCCTCGAACCCTCTACCGGCGGCACAGCGCGGGCCTATCGAACCCGGCTGCCGCACTCCGAAGCGTGCAAACCAGGATGCTCGACGAGATTCCGCCATCCGCTCCTTCGTGGAGTTTTCCGTCCCGGATCAAGACTCACCCTGGCGGTCAAGGACCTTCGACACGCCTGCGCGTTCGCGGCGTCGCTGGGAGTCGAACCCCCGCTCGTCGAGCCGGCCCGACGAGCGTATAAAGAGGCCACGTCCGAAGGGTTCGGTAAAGCGTCGCTGCACGCTGTAGCAAAGCTGTTCTTGCGACGGGCCAAGCTACGCGGCGGGCGCGACCGCAGACCAGAGGACCCTCTATGGGAGGTTCGAATGTCCGATCCGAGGCAAGCTGATTCGAAGCAGATCGCCACAAAAAAGCCTTACGAGAAACCAGAGGTGCTGTTCGTCGAGCGGATCGAAACGCGCGCGGTAAGGTGTACCTCGGGGGATGCGACTGCTTGCACTGAGGGTCCGATTGAGAGCTAGTTCGTAGCTCGATGGAACCCCCGGCTCCATCGAGGAGATTCCGGGCGCCGCATTGACAACGCGCACTCCTCGCAATCGGCGACCCAGCAGTGCACAGCACTCGGGCGACGGAGCCCGAGTGCGCAACTCGCGAGTCCGGCGATCTCACTTCGTCACCTGCTCGAACGCCGCTTTCAACATCAGATCCTTCCCCGCGCGAAACGCCGCGACCGTGTCCTTCACCACGACGTCGGGCATCACGCCTGACCCTTGTCGAAACGAGCGAATGTTCATCACGTTGAACATGTTTGGCAGGCGCGTGGTGATGCAGCCGTCGTCCTCGAGTTTGGCAAGCAACATCGTGCTGCCCGACCCATTGCTTGGCCCAGTCAAAAGCACGATCTTTCCAACGATCCGATCGGGAGAGAGTTTGAATCGATTCAACTGAAAGTCGCCTTTCACCGGTTTGCGGCTGTACCAACCATCGCTCGTGCGAGTGAAGTTCTTTTCGGGTGTTTCGAAGATCTCCGTGGGTCGCCCCAGGTCTCGATGTACTGCTGCAAGTCGCCGAAGTGAATCAACTTCTGTAACAAGGCCTTGTTGCGCGTAAACGGGTGGCCCATCAAGAACTGCAAGAGAGTCACGTACACCGGTGTGAAACTCAGCCACGGATAGACGTCGTAGAACCCGGCGTAACCCAGGATGTACGGCGTGATCATCAGCACCAGCGAAACAACGAGCGCAGCCAGGCAGGCGTTGGCGGCGCGGTTCGTCTTGGTGCGTAGCAATAGCGCCGCGACCACGAGTCCGTGACTCGCGCCGAGCAGCAGAATGGTGCTGTACCTTCCGAATGAGATCACGCCGTGCCCTTGTTGGTTGAAGTCGGGGCGAGAGCATCGCGGGGAAGCGCGGGTCTGGTCGCCGGCGACGATCCAGCCGGAGACTCACGCCCATCAACGAGGTGGTTGCTGACGCTTCCGCACACTGCGTATCCTCATCGCACCGATTGGAGAACTCCATGTCGACTCAAACCACCGGCGCGCTCCCCAACATCTTCCCAAGCCTCTACTACCGCGACGCAGCGGCCGCAATCGAATGGCTCGTGCGTGTCTTCGGTTTTGCCAAACGGATGTCGGTGGACGGCGAGAATGGATCGATTCTTCATTCCGAACTGTCGTTGGGCCCGGGTGTGATCATGGTCGGCACCGTCAGGCCGGACCGGGGTTGCTTGAGCCCGCTCGATCTTGCCGGCGTGAATCAAGGGTTATGCGTGCGGATTGCTGATCCCGACGCGCACTACGCCCATGCCAAAGCAGCCGGCGCCGAAATCACGAGAGAGTTACAGGACGAGGAGTACGGCTCGCGCGGCTACATGGTGAAGGACCTCGAAGGGAACACCTGGTACTTCGGGACCTACCAACCTGGCGCGTACTGGACCGAGTAGAACTCGTCGGCGCGATTCCGGCGCTGGTACGCGTGGATCAGATCTCGACTTGCGTACCCAATTCGACGACGCGATTCGGCGGTAGCTGCAAGAAGTCCATCGC
>CAZAHQ010000226.1:0-6716 GCA_964484415.1 uncultured Acidobacteriota bacterium
CTCCGGCGATCAAGAGATGAAGCGCGCGTGCAGACACCACCGCTTCATCAGCGATCGTGTGCACACCCTCGAGGAAGAACGCGATCCACGATTCCCAACTTCCATCGACGCGTACGGCGTTCAGCAACCGGTAGTACTCGGCTCGGTGGCGCTTGAAGTGAAGACTCAGATAGAGCACCGGAGATGTGACTAGCTTCCAGTGCTCGAGCAATAGCGCAATGAGCAAGCGACCGATGCGACCGTTCCCGTCGAGGTATGGGTGGATCGTCTCGAACTGGACATGCAGCAACCCAATCCTCACGAGCGGAGGCAGCGTGTGCTTGTCAGCATGCAGATACGATTCCAAACCCTTCAAAAGGTCAGGCAACCGCTGCGGCGGCGGCGGCACAAAGACCGCGTTGCCGGGTCGCGTTCCCCCGATCCAGTTCTGACTTGTGCGAGTAGAGCCGGGGCTCTTCTGCGCGCCTCGAACGCCGCGCATCAGCCGCTTGTGCGTCTCGTTGAGTAAGCGGGTCGAGAGCGGCAACCCGGTGGGCATCGCCAGTTGCTTTCTTGCATAGCGAAGTGCGTTGAGGTAGTTGCAGATCTCCTCGACATCTGAGTTCGCTGCGCTGTGATCATCAGACTCGAAGGTCAACAGATCTAGCAGCGTTGCCTGCGTACCTTCGATCTGCGATGACAGGACCGCTTCCTTGCGCACAAAACCGTACACGAACCAATCGACAGAAGGGACGAGACTCGCCGCGAGTTCCAACCGTTCAAGCGCGTGTTCAGCAGCCACGAGTTTGGATGTGAGGGTTTTGTCCAGGCGGAGTGGCGGATCGGAGGGTGGCAGCGGATAAGGGACGAACGCGTTGACCACCTCACCGGCAATCGTTGACCGCTCGTAGACTCCGGTAACGCGTCTCGCCACTGGAGTGCCTCCTCATCGATGTTTGCGACCACCTGGCGTATTAGTAACGAAGTCTTGCCCCGCGAGCCAGGCTAGTCAAGGATTCGTTCCTAGGATTTTGACGGAACTGGAGCCCATCCAGATGGGCTGGAGGGCACCGCTGTCGCCGTCAATCTGCCCGCCTGCAGCGCCACCCGTTGCAGGAGAGATCCCCTCGACAAGCGCGACACTGGCACGCTCGATGGTGTTCGAAGTCGATGTGCCGAAACCTCCGGAGCTGGTGAGCATCGACGGGTCGTTCACGGCCGGTCGCGACCTGGACGACGCAGCGATCATCTTCCGGGCATCGGCGCAAACGGGGGCTGCTTATCTCTGAGAGTTCTCGCTGGCTCATGCTGAATATGTCACCGAGACGCTCGATGCCCACTATCGTTATGGCAACGACAAGTCACTCGACGAACTCGTACCGCGCGCACTCGCCGACCTGTTCTGCTCCCGCAACTGTGTTGTGACGAAGAACTACTCACGGATCGAACCGCGGATCTTTACGCGCAAGTACTACGCTCCTGGAATCGGCGTGCTCCTCGAGGCAACGTCTGGGGCGCCCGGTCTATCCTCAGCCCATCGTCAACACAACGCGAAACCTCGCCTTGCCGCTCATCATTCGCTCGTACGCCTCGGCCGCACGCTCCAGCGGAAACAACTCGTTCATCGAGCGAACGCCGGTGAGTGCGCTGAAGCGCATCGTGTCTTGCGAGTCGATCGAGCTGCCCGACGGCCAACCTGCAATCGAACGTCGACCGCTGATCAGCAACAACGGAGAGACTTGAAACGGATCCGCAGCGCCAACGATCACGAGCTTGCCGTCGACTCCCAACCCGCCCAGCACCGCCTCGATCGCCTTGCCAGCGGTAACAGTCGCCAAGATCACTCTGGCCCCGCCGAGTTTGGTCAACTCCGCCGCTGGGTCGCTGGCTTGACTGTCGATGTAGTGCGACGCGCCGAGCTGCTTGGCGAGCGCCGCCTTGTCAGCACCGCGCGCAATCGCGATGGTGTTGAACCCCATCTTCACCGCGTACTGAATTCCCAAGTGACCGAGCCCGCCAATACCCAAGATCGCGACGACGTCGCCCGGCTTGGCGCCGCTGTTTCGCAGCGAGTTGTACGTGGTGATGCCGGCGCACATCAGCGGACCGGCCTCGACAAACGACAGCCCGTCAGGGATCAACGCCAACGCGACGGCAGGGGCAACCATGTACTCGGCGTACCCGCCGTCGAAGTTGATTCCCGGCACGGTGCCGCCCGCCTCGCACGTCACGACACTTCCGCGACGACACGAATCGCACTGCCCGCAATGACCACCGTGCCAGCCAATGCCGACACGCTGACCAACCTTCCAACCCGACACACCTGGCCCGAGCGCGTCGATGACGCCAGCCACTTCATGGCCAGGGACGCGCGGATACTGAATGCCGGGCCAATAACCTTCCTTGGTGAACGAGTCGCTGTGGCAAATGCCGCATGCATGAACCTTGATTCGCACCGATCCAGTGCTTGGCTCGGGGATGTCACGCTCAACGAGTTCGAATGGTCCACCGGCGGTTGAGACTTGCATGGCACGCATCTTCGACATGGATCCTCCGGCGCGCATTGTGACCCGCGCGTTTCGGCTCCGCACGCAACTCTCGCGCTCGAATTGAACGACTTTGTCGACGAAACCTCGCGCCACCTACCGCTGAAACGCGTAACTCAACTTGGCAAAGAACGCGCGATCGGTCTTCTCCAACCGATCCGTCGCCGGCAGGTAGTCGCGGTCATCGCCGTAGCCGGCAAACAGCACCGTTTGCCAATTGAGCTTGTACGAAAACAGCGCGCTCCCCGAGAACGACTCCCGTTTGCCCCCGCTCGAACCGAACGTGGTTTTCACGCGCTGGCCCACCACACGCACGAACAGCTTGGAGGTAAACGAATACTGCGCGCGCAGGCGCTCGACGGTCGACGTGAACAGTCGATCGTCGAGCCCCCCTCCGTCACCGTCGGCATCGACGTCGAGCCAACGGCGGTTGGCAATGATGCTCACTTCAAAATGATCGGTGGGCCGCAGCCTCACGTTAGAGTTGAGCGTGCCTCCGCGGGCCCGACGCGCCGCAAAGAAGTCCACCTCGTTGCCGTAGGAGCCGTCAAGGTTAACGCTGGCGAGCACGCGTGATGGACTGATGTTGAAGATCCACTGCAAGCGCTGCCGATCGAGCGTGCCTGATTCCGGTCCGAGCCCAGCTCGAACCCGGCCGAAGTCGAGCCACACGCGGAGAAACATGTTGTACCGTCCGTCCATACCGACGCCGGGTCGAATCGCCTCGGAAAGCACGTTGCCGTCGAGATCGGTTTGATACGCCAACTGCCCCCACATGCGTACACGTGAGAGAAACGCATTTTGCGGTCGAAACGTGCGGCCTGTGTCGAGGAATCCGCCGCGATAGCCGACTTGCGGGACGAAGCCTTGGTCCGCACGGAAGCCTTGCGAGTAGTCATCGGCCTGAACGTACCAGTCGTAGGTGCGCGTTTGATGCGACCACGACAAGAATCCAGCGTGGCCACCTCGCGTATCGCCATGCCATCCGTCGAACAGGTCGGGGCGGTTGGGGTCGCGCGTCGTCGAGTAGATCAACTGGCCGGTGATGCTGTCGACATCGTTGGGTCGCCATTGGAAATCGGGGCCGATCACACGGTTGTAGCTGCCGTCTCGATACTCTCGATCGGTGACCAACGCGCTGATGAAGCTTCTACCCAAGTCGTGCCGCGCGCGGCCGATGAAATCGGTCGCTTCGGACGGCGCATCGACGAAACTCGAGAAGTCGGTATCGGGAATGATGATCGAGCCGGTGCTGCGATCTTTAGCGACCAAGGCGGTGTATACGGTGTTGCCGGTTCGACCGGTCACGCGACCGCCCCAACGAGGCGAGGTGATGGTGCGCGTGTACACCGCCTGCGTTGGGGTCGAGAACAGATCGACGCTCTCCAGAAAAAACGGCCGGGTCTCGGGGAAGAACAGCGCGAATCGCTCGTTGGCGGTGATCTGGGCCACATCCGATTCGACTTGGGAAAAATCGGGGTTGATCGTGGCATCGACTGCGGTATTCGCGTTGGGGGTCCACTTGACGTCAACGCCGCCATCACCGGTGAGCGCTCCCTTCTCGAGCTCGTCGCCGGGGACTCCCTTCACGATGTCGGTACGCATCGCGCTGGCGTACGGCGCAATGACAATGTGGCCGCCTTGCGGTAGATCGGCGAGCCCTGTCATCACGTTGGACCAACACACGAAGCAGTTGCCGCCGCGTGGGAGCTTGGTGGAGAACATCTGGTAGTGCCGCCCGCGTGGCCAGTTGCGGTAAAGCATAATGCGCCAGGTTTGTTCAGCGGCCTTACGATACCGCAGCGATGAAAACGGAATCCGCATCTCCAGCGTCCAACCGTCTTTGTCGATACGCGCGGCTGAATCCCAGAAGAAGTTCGGGCTCGAGTCTTCGTTGCCGGTGGTGTCGTCGTTGAGTGCGTCGTACTGCACGTTGCGCGCGTTGACCAAGAACAGCGCGCCGGTACGGCCGTCGTTGTCGGCATCGATGATCAGGCCGCCGTAGTCGGTGTCGCCGGAGAGGCTGTCGCGATCGCCGATCGGTGCGCGGATCTTCGCCGGCTCCGGGTCGGAGAACCTGAATGCGGCGTAGAGGAACTTGTCGTCAAAGGCAAGGTACGCGACGCTCTGCACTGGTGGCGGCCCGCTCTCTGCGATGTTGGTTTCGTACCAGGTGTCGATCTTGGTCGCCGACTGCCACGCGGGGTCCGATAGGTCGCCATCGAGGCGAACCTCGCCGCTGAGTTTCTGGATCTGAATCGCCGGGCCGCCGCCATCGAGCACCACCGGCGATGACGGCGTTGTGGACGCTTGCGGCGATGACGCGGGCTCCTCAGCCACCGCTCTGAACGACCAGACAACCGCTAGAACGACGGCGCACGCAACGCAACGAAGCCGCATTGGCATCCTCATGATTTCGCTAGTTTGGACGTTAAACGCCGGGGGAAGGTTGTAGGTTTGCAGACGTTTTGCAAAATATCGGGGCGCAAACCACTGATCGGCTTTGTTGGGTCAGCGGCCCGAGCCCGCGGGACGCCGAGTGCTTCTGCCTTGCGCCGATTCTGACAGCGGCGATGCGAGACAAGACTCAGGCAGAACTCGAGCGCTCCCCGGTACGCAGATAGTGGTTGAGCTGCAACTCCCAGTCCCGCATGAACTGGCGATAGAACTCCTCGGTGAAGCTCGCGATGAATTCGTCGCCGCGCGGGCCGAGGCTGGTGTGGCTGTATGTGACTCTCGCGTCGGTGCCAGCGCTGGTCGCCGACAGTTGGATACTCAATCGGCAGACGGTCACCTCCGGAGTTACCTTGAACATCTCGACGAACCAGTGCTGCGGTTCATGTCGCGAGATGATCCACACTGCGTTGCGCGGCGCTGCTGCGGTCACGAACACACAGTCGGATTCAGCGACGCCGGAGTTGCTGATCACCAACAGTGGGTCCCAGCCTTCGACCCATTCCGCTTCCAGGACGGGGCACAGGAGCGGGAAGACACGTGCCGGCTCGGCTGCAAGATGCTGCGTGTACGTGTGAGTGACCCTGTTTGGTCTGGAGATTCTCATCGTGAGGTTGCTCCCCACCCCAGCCACACCGTGCCGGCTACTTCTCGTGCCGCGCGAGGCGCAGTTGGAGGTGTCGTCGTACATCCGGCCATTCCTTGGCGAGGATGCTGTAAATCACGGTGTCGCGAACGCTCCCATCGCGGCGCGTCGCGTGATGGCGGATCACACCATCTTTCTTGGCACCCAGAGCTTCGATCGCGCGCTGCGATGCAAAGTTGAATCCGTCGGTGCGCAACCCGACCACTGCGCACCCTAGTCGATCGAACGCGTGCTCCAACAGCAGCAGCTTGCAGACCGTGTTGACGTGACTGCGCTGCCAACTCTTCGCGTACCAGGTGTAGCCGATCTCGACGCGGTCGGCGCGCGGCACGATGTCGTGATATCGCGTGGTCCCGACAATCGCACCGCTCCCTGACTCGCGCACCGCCCACGGCAACATCTGCCCGGCCGCTTGGCCGGCGAGCGCGTCATCGATGTACGCCTGCATGCCGTCGGGCTCGGGGATGGTCGTAAACCACAACTGCCACAGTTGGCCATCGGCGGCCGCGGCGGCGAGCGCGTCGTGATGATTGGGCGTGAGCGGCTCGAGGCGGATGCCTTGGCCTTCTAGCGTTACGGGGGATGGTTCGATCACGGCGGGCTCCAGATCGCGAAGTTTCGCACGGGTTGTGCTTGGACTCGATTCCACCAATCGAGCGGCTCACGATCGTTCTAGGGCGGCACCGGTTTATGCGACTGCGCGAATCGGACGAGTGGCAGGCTTGACTTCGGTTCGAGGAGCGCGGTCCCAGACGATGATAGGTTGCCGTCTATTCTGTTTGAGCTGGGAGGGAGAGTATGCGCGCACTACTGACCGGGTTCGCAATCGCGGCTCTGGGCGGGTCGATCGCCTGGGGCGCGGATCTGTTCGCTGATTATCGAACCCTCGTTCCGCAGGAAGGGTTCGCTGCCACGGGCCAGAAGCTGGCGGTTGGGCATCTGGAGTTCGAGTTGGCCGAAGGGGCGATCTGGCCACTTGCCAACGGTACTGGAACGACGGTCGGGTACGTCTTCGAAGGGAAAGGACGTTGGATCTATCGCACCGAGGACCCCTCGGATGTTCAGACGTTCGCACAGAATCTCAACCTACA
>CAZAHQ010000227.1:0-6679 GCA_964484415.1 uncultured Acidobacteriota bacterium
AGTTCGGTGCGGATTTCAAGCGCGCCTCGACCGTCGTAATGAATTCACGAAGCGCCTGCTTGCTGCCGACCCGTTGAGCGATCTCCAAAAGAATCAAACCTGCCGATTCCAGATCTCGGCAAGCCAGTCCGTCCCGGACGTTGAAGGCGCGGCTGCCGTCGATGAAGGGGCCGCGCTGACGGTGGATCTTGTCACCGGGACTGAGTTGTGGCGCTTGACCGTCGGGAACAACTTTTCCAATCATGTACGGTCCGAGCACGTCACGCGTGCACTGCGCCGAAAGGATGTAGATATCTCGTGTCGACTGGCGAACCGGGTCACCGATTTGGTCTGCGGCGGGGATTGCTTTGCGTGCCTCCGGTGCGGGCGGCGGCGGTACGGCGGCCCACGCGGAAGAAATCGAGAATGCCACCAGCAGGAAAGAGTTGAGTCGCATCGAGTCCTCCTTGTCTTTCAGAGTTTGCCGTCTACCGTGAACAGAAGAGTGATCGATTGGTCCGGCGAAAAGGTTACGTTCCCGAATTGCGGCCGAGTACGCAGGGAGCCACCGTTCGCGCCCATGACTTGGATACGATAGCGGCCCGGACTGAGCCCGGCGATGCGGAAGCAGATACGTGAGGCGGTTCGGCGTAGAACAACACGCGCCGCCTCGTGCAGCAGATTGTCCGGGCCGTGCACCACGACTTCTGTCGCCAATCCCGACGGATCATCGACTTGTCCCGCAATCACACCTTTTTCACTGGGGTCGGGTGTGCATGCAGGCCCGACATCGGTCGAGGCGAGCTCGGCCGACGGTTCGCCTGCGTAAGTAGGCGGTGCGATCGTCGATTCGACAGTTGGTGCGGGCTCTCGAGGGGTTGGCCGGTCCTCTCGCGGTTTAGTGGCCGGCGGCTGCGTCGTCAGCGGCGCATCGACTGGCCGCACCTCGCGCGGTGTCGCTGCCTTCGACTCGGTTGGGGGCGCGGGAGTTTGCTCGGGCGATTGGGAGGGACGTACGGGCCTCGTGTCGCTCAGTTGTGCTGGGTGAGCGTCGACGGGGCTAGCACCACTCGGCTTGCTATCGGAAACAGCAGTCGACGATGCACGTGGTGTGAGCAGGATCGTCGTTACACCTCTCTCGTGACCGTTGAACAGCCTCACCGTTACGTTGGTGTCAACGCGCTCGGCTTCGAGCCGGCTCGGTGCTTCGGTGAGCGCTGCTTGGGCGCGCCAGGGCAAGACACCTCGTGCCGGTCTATCGAGCGGATCGATCAGTACGACAGTGTCGCTCCACGCGGTCACGAGCAGGCTCGAGCCGGTAACCGCAGCGAGTGCCGACAGCGGGGCAGGAAACACGAAGCTCTCCCGAGTCGAACCATCATCGCGGCTGAAGCCGCGAAGTTCGTTTCCGGTCGCGACCCACCAAATCGAGCGATCGCCCGACAGAACCAACCCGACGATCGGCATCCCAACCTGTCGTACCTGTGGTCGCGACTTGCCTTCGGCCGGCATCAGCCACAGCTCTGCCGTTTCTCGTCTCACGACCCCCAAAACCAAGCTGCCTTCGGAAAGCGCCACGCTCGTGACGGACGGCAGATCGTGGAGCGCTCGCCCCACCTGCCAGCGATCGGACTGCGGTTGAAGGAGCCAAAGATGAACCCGGCTCTTCCCGTCGACTCCTAGGAGCACGATCTGCCCTCGCTCTGGGTCGCAGAGCAGCTTTCCCGAGTCAACCGCGATCGGCGGAGTCCAGGGTCCCACACTCAGCGCCGGCTCCAGTCGCACCTGTCCCGTGATGAACGAGGCTTGCGTCGAAGGCCCGGCGGCGCACGAGTCAGATAGCGCGGCGGGCAGCAGAGCGGCAAACAGTGCGATCGTAGCGACCATGATTGCGTTCCAACCCCGGCTTGGCTCACCGGTTAACAGGATGTTAGTCTCACTCGCTCTTCGTTCCGGCGCTTGATCGACCCTGCTTTTTCAACAACTGCGCGAGGGTGCTAAGGCTCCTCGCGTTCCGTTTTCCTTCTGCGAGGCACCATGTCGAGCCGCGACCATTCTGATCTGACTCAGCACCCCGATCGCTTCGTTCTCCGTCACATCGGTCCGCGCCCCGAAGAGCTTCCGCGCATGCTTCGGTCGCTCGGGCTGGGGTCGCTCGACGAGCTGGTGGTCAAGACGCTTCCCGAAACGATCCGCGGGGGCAAACCGCTCGAACTGCCGGCGGCATTGACCGAGCGAGAGGCGATGGCCGAACTCGCCGAGCTCGCGTCACGCAACCGGGTGTTTCGCTCCTACCTCGGGTTAGGGTACAGCGATACGGTCACGCCAGCGGTGATCCGCCGTTGTGTGCTCGAGAATCCGGGTTGGTATACGCAGTACACCCCCTACCAAGCGGAGATTGCCCAGGGCCGGCTCGAGGCGCTGCTCAACTTCCAAACGATGATCCTCGATCTGACCGGGATGGAGGTCGCCAACGCGTCGATGCTCGACGAAGCGACCGCAGCAGCCGAAGCGATGACGTTGTGTCATCGACAGCTCGACAAGAAAGCGGACGGCAAGGCGTTCTTCGTCAGCGAGCGTTGTCACCCCCAGACGATTGCGGTGGTGCAAACCCGTGCCGAGCCGCTCGGTATCGAGGTAATCGTGGGGAGCCACGAACGGATCGAGTTCCAGCAAACAAGCTGTTTCGGTGCGCTGCTGCAGTACCCGGCGAGCGACGGTGAGGTGCTCGACTACGATTCGTTCGTCATCAAGGCGCACGCGGCGGGTGTGTTGGTTACCGTCGCGGCCGACTTGATGTCGCTCTTGCTGCTTCGGCCACCGGGCGAGTTCGGTGCCGATGTCGTCGTCGGCAACAGTCAGCGCTTCGGTGTGCCGTTGGGATACGGGGGGCCGCATGCCGGGTTCATGGCGACTCGTGACGAGTACAAGCGGCAGATTCCGGGCAGGATCGTGGGTGTTTCGAAAGATGCAGAAGGCCGGCTGGCGATGCGATTGGCGCTCGGCACGCGTGAGCAGCACATCCGCCGCGACCGAGCGACCAGCAACATCTGTACGGCGCAGGTACTGCTGGCCGTGATCGCCTCGATGTATGCCGTCTACCACGGGCCGGAAGGGTTGCGCCGGATCGCGGCTCGCATTCATGCCCAGACGCGGGCCCTGGCTCGTGAACTCGCGGCACTCGGTCATCGCGTTCGGCACACCGCCGTCTTCGACACGCTTCGCGTGACGCCTGTTTCCGATACCAAAGCGCTCCTGGCAGCGGCACACGCCAAGCAGATCAACCTGCGGCAGTACGACAACGGCGACGTGGGTATTGCGTTGGACGAGACGGTCGACGACGTCGACCTGAAAGACCTGATCACCGTCTTCGGCGGCCGCCCGGGAGCGGCGTCGATCGCCCTGACGAATTCCTCGCCAATCGACAGCGTCTGGCTTCGCAGCACGCCCTATTTGCAGCATCCGGTCTTCAATAGCTACCGCAGCGAAACCGACCTGCTGCGCTACATCAAGCGTCTGGAGAATCGCGATCTTTCACTCACGTCATCAATGATCCCGCTCGGCTCATGCACCATGAAGCTGAATGCCGCCGCCGAGATATTCCCGATTTCGTACTCAGGTTTCGCCAACCTCCACCCTTTCGCGCCAGCGGAGCAGACGCAAGGGTATGCAGAGTTGTGCCAGCGTCTGGAATCGATGCTGGCGGAAATTACGGGATTCTCGGCGGTCTCACTGATGCCCAACGCAGGCTCACAGGGTGAGTACACAGGGTTGCTCGTGATCCGGGCCTATCACCACGCGCGCGGCGAGGCACATCGAAACGTTTGTCTCATCCCGGTGTCGGCACACGGCACCAACCCGGCAAGCGCCGTGATGGCAGGAATGAAAGTAGTTGTCGTCGCGTGCGATGATCACGGGAACGTCGATCTCGCCGACTTGCAAGCCAAGATCGACCAACACAAGCAAAGTCTCAGCGCGTTGATGATCACCTACCCGTCGACGCACGGTGTTTTCGAAGAAGCGATCCGAGACATTTGTCAGCGCGTCCATGATGCAGGCGGTCAGGTCTACATCGACGGCGCCAACCTCAATGCGTTGGTCGGTTTATGCCGTCCCGGCGATTTCGGTGGCGATGTTTGCCACTTGAACCTGCACAAAACGTTCTGTATTCCTCACGGTGGCGGTGGTCCGGGAATGGGGCCGATTGGAGTGGCGTCCCACCTAGCGCCGTATCTGCCGCGTCATCCGTTTTCGGAGGGAGGCGGAAGGCAGGGGATCGGTCCGGTGTCGGCGGCACCGCTGGGTTCGCCGAGCATCTTGCCGATCAGCTTCGCTTACCTGCGCATGATGGGTGGTGACGGGCTCACCCAAGCGACCAAGCTAGCGATTCTCAATGCCAACTACATCGCCAAGCGGCTCGAAGCCCACTTTCCGGTCGTATACACCGGCAAGTACGGCCTGGTGGCTCACGAGTGCATCATCGATCTGCGCGGCGTGAAGCACAGCGCCAACATCGATCCGGACGATGTCGCCAAGCGATTGATGGACTACGGGTTCCACGCACCGACCATGTCATGGCCGGTGGCCGGCACGCTGATGATCGAGCCGACCGAAAGCGAGCCGCTGTCGGAACTCGATCGATTTTGCGAAGCGATGATCTCGATCCGAGAGGAGATTCGCGAAATCGAGACGGGCCACGCCGACAAGCTCAGCAACGTTTTGAAGTTCGCACCTCATACCGCGGAGGTGCTCACGCGCGACGAATGGAATCGACCGTACAGCCGGGAGCGAGCCGCGTTCCCGTTGCCTTGGGTTCGCGAGAAGAAGTTCTGGCCGAGTGTCTCGCGGATCGACAACGTTTTCGGCGATCGCAATCTGGTCTGTACCTGTCCGCCGCTGGAGGCGTACGTCGAGTGATGGGGCCGGCGTCAGCCGACGAAGTCGACACCTCAGCGAAGCGGATCGTCGACGACCTCGAAGTCGTTACCGGTGACTCGCAGGAACTCGTCGTGCATCAGCGAATCGTTCCAGCGCGCATCGGGCGCGCCTTGGAAGAACCAATCGCTGCCGTTGTCCGCCAGGATCAGTCCATACAGTTTCATCGCGCGCAGGATCACTTGGACCGGTGCCGAGAAACCCGAGATGTCGACACTCCGCTTCAGACGCACGCGAGTTCCTAGCGGCGGACGCGAGTCCCCGCCAGGTCCGCTGGTCGCGTCGTGCGACGCGGGAAAGACGTAGCTCTTTGTCCCGCGGACGGTGAAGCGAATGGCGTGATCAACCACGCCACGCTCGAAGACCTCATCGGCACGCACGAGCCCGGGGAGAATCGCCAAGCCCGCGGCGTCGGCGGAGGTCCATCCTTCTGGCCGACGATCGTTGGTGTCGAGGTTGAACACGGCCCCAGAACCGGCGCGCCACTGACCCCCGCTGAACTGAAGCGCGTACAGCTCGAACAACCAGTTGTTGTCGCGATCGACGATTAGCATGTGGCGATCGCCGCTGCTGCCTCCACCCGGAGTGTTCCCCTCGATGTAACCCGGGACCGACTTGGATTCCTCCGGGATCGGATATCCATTCGCAAAACCAGGCGCGCCCGGATCGCTTTCGTCGGAGTACTCGAACAGGACGGGCAGGCGAGGCTGTCCCCCCGAGACAAAGACATACGGTATTCCGAAGTCGGTCCCGAAATCTGGGTGAAGTCCACGCGTGCGCCCGATGAAGTCGATAACAGCGTCGGAGTTCGCCGCCACACTCCAACTAGACACGTCGGTGTGCCACCAGTTCGTGGGCGGGAACAGTGGCGTCGAACCGAACGCCGGATTGAGTTCGACGCGCTGGCTCCCTCCGGTACCGCATCCAGAACGGATGCCGGCCTGTAACAAGACAGTGCGAGCGGTGGCGAGCCGATAAAGCGCCCTCTCGAGCGCGCGCGCCGCGGCCGTCGCTGGGGTGCGTGTGCTGCCTGCACGACCCGACAGTCGTTGTGCTTTGTGCAGCAGATCGAGCACGGTGATGCGCTCTCGTCCGAGTGCCGGACGCATGCTGTCGCCAGTGGCTGCTTCGCGCGCCGCGCCGATGGTCTGTTGGGCCTCGATCGCCGCGGCTGGACCACGCATCGCGACGTTCGACAGTGACGCACTCGCCGAGTCGATCTGGGCGACGATCCCGTCGATCGAGGCACAGACCGGGGCTGCCGCACGCAAGGGGGCGCTGTGTGTCATGACGATGACGATCGAGGCTACCGTGAGCAGATATGAAGAACGCATCGTCAATCTCCATCGATGACTCGCAGCAAGTTGTATGCCCTGGCGCGCGCGGCACGATTCGGATGGTCATGGACCGCTCGATCACGCTATTGTCACCGCGATGACCGATTCGCTGGAGCTCCTGATCGACGCCGTACGCGAGGCGTGCAACAGCACTCAATGGGCTCGCGGTGTCCAGCTGCAGCGTGCCGGCGCCGTGAGTTTCGAGGCGCGTGACGAAGGGACGATCACGCTGCGGGTCGCGACACGCAGCGGCTTGGTCGCGCCGGCAGTCACACTCGCACCCGGGGACCCATCGTGGAGTTGCGAGTGCGACGCGCGCGGCGAAGCGTGCGAGCACGTGGCGGCGGCGGCGCTGGCCCTCCGCGAGGACAACTCGATCCTGGCAACGCAAGAGACGGACCACGCATCGACGATCGCGCCGACGGAGG
>CAZAHQ010000228.1:0-6662 GCA_964484415.1 uncultured Acidobacteriota bacterium
TCACCCCAATGAACCGCCGCAGTTCTTGGCCAGTGAGTCCTCTGCGGCGTTGTCAGAGATGGTGACGAATCGTAGCGTGAGGCTCGTTGCCGATGATCGCGTAGGAGTCGATCGCTTCGGACGTGAGCTGTCGTATTTGGAGCTCGAGGATGGAACCGAC
This sequence comes from uncultured Acidobacteriota bacterium, assembly GCA_964484415.1. Classification (GTDB taxonomy): domain Bacteria; phylum Acidobacteriota; class Polarisedimenticolia; order J045; family J045; genus JANNUT01. The sequence continues at coordinate 161 of CAZAHQ010000228.1, forward strand.
CTTGGTGCGCAGTTGATCTCGCGGGGACTTGCGCGCGTGTTCACCAAGTTCCCATTCGAGCGCAAGGCCCGCTACCTCGCGCTCGAGCAAGCGGCACGCAAGGCGGGTCGGGGTGTGTGGGCCGACGGAGGTCTTGCAGAGGTTCTCTGGCTGTCCAGCAGGCATGAGGCGACGATCGAAGTAATCCCGCTGAGCGCTGCACGGTTCGCAGTGAAGTGGCACTCTTGGATTCGCTTGGGCGTCAGCTCGAAACAACTGCCCGACGCCGTTTGGACTGTGCGACGCGCGGCAGGAATGCTCGTCCACGATCCGTCAGCGGCGGCAGAGGCACTCGCTACCAACGGATTTCAAAACCTCAGCGTGGCAGATCCAGCACCGAGTCCGCGTCCTCCCGCGAAAGACCCTGCTCGGCGACCGGGCTCCCATCCAAAGTCCCGAGATCGGATTGAGTCAGGTTGATTCGCGGCGCAAACGACACGTCCAGCAGCGCCAATGCGATCCGTTGTTCCGGCTTGGCCGCTTCTCTAGCCGATGGCGGTGTAGGGAACGCCGACGCTTCCCCAGCCGCCGAAACTTCGGGCTGCACCGCTCCCTTCGTCGCTGCCAATCCTGGATCGGAGGCGCACGCGATCGTCACGTCTCCTGGCGCGAACAAGCAAAGCGAGGAACCAGCCGCTGCCAACCGAAACGGACTGCGCTCATCTTCAACGAACCTGGGTGTTGCAAGCACCAGCCTCGAGGCGTTTCCCAGCAGCCCCGCAGTTGGTGTTGCTTTCACCGGCAACGGTTGCCGCAAGCGCCTCAGGGTGCCTGGGTCAGCGCTCATGACTTCGGCGTACAGAGCCCAGGCTTCGGCTCCTCGTTGCAGCTTGTACGCAGCGGCGGCCATACGGGCTGCGAGTCTCGTCCGCAACAGGCGGAGTGAGGGAGGCAACTGCTCACGAGCCAGTTCACCTGCTCGGATGCAGCCGTCGTAGTCACCGAGAAGAAACCGGGCTTCGCTCTCCTGGGCATCGAGATCGGCGCGTCTCAACTCTCGAGGTATCGGCGAATCGTCGGACGGGGGGGAGCGGCGCACACTCTCGACGAGTGCAAGAGTTGGGCTGGCACCAAACAGTTCGATCGCATCAGGAAACAACCACTGCGGTCCGGAGAGCTGCGGGCGTTCGCGATCTGCAGCGCCTTCGCGCGGACGCAACCCCCCTTGAAGCAACAACGGCGTGATGTTGCGCGCGCTGAACCACGCGCCTAGTTGGAGACCCATCCGACGAGTCGTCAATCGAGGCGCTTGGTACCACGAGAGGATCGCTGAAGCTTCCGCAAACTGTTCGGCAAGCGTTAGCCGTGCAGCTCGGTCCAGCAAGGCAACCTCGGCACTGAGTTCGCTCGATGACCCTGACCAGTGGGCGGCCCGGTCGGGTTCGGTAAGCGCTCTTGCCGAAGCGGCGAGCGCACGGCTCGGATGGCCCGCAACGAGCAGGAGTGCACCGCTCGCTGCCAACTCCCCTCCGCGCGAGTATTGCCGCTGTCGTCGTGACACGCTCCTCGCGAACAAAACCATCTGGCGCGCCGCGTCGATCGCTTCGGCAAGCCTGTTCTGTTCGGTGTAAAGCGTCAGCAGATCTCGGAACGGGTTCGTATCCTCGTCGGGATTCTCAGTCGATTCGATCAGTAATCGCTCGGCCTCCTCGAGCCGACCCGCCTCGATCGCCGAAACGCCGGTGTTGCGCAGGGCCAAGCCCGAGGGCAGGTCATGGTCGCGCACTGCACTCAACATCGCCTGACAGGCCGGATAGCCATCGAGCGCGCAAAGTCCGTTGCGTGCGACATGCTCTTGAAAGGCGTCGCCGCTAGCGATGGCGCGTGCTGCGGCGGCGCGGGCTTCATCGATGCGGCCAAGCTTCATCAGCGGCCAGACATCGGAACCATGGAGCGTCGGCACATACAGCCGCCTGATCTCGGCATGCACATCCAACAGAGCTTCGTAGTGACCCATATCGGAAAGTGCGTAGGCGAGTTCGAGGAGAATCTCCCGATGCCACTTCTCCATACCGGGGCGAGCGATACCACGCCCTAGCTCGATCAACTCTCGCGCTTTCTGAAGCTCTCGAAGCGAGAGCGGAAGATTCCCGTCGCCCTCCTTCATCGCCACACCCAGGACGTAATGCGCAAGCGCCGACCGTGGGTCGCTGGCGATCGCCTGTTCAGAGAGAGTACGGGCGCGCACCATCCGCCCGTCCTGCAACGCGTCGATCGCCGCCTGCTCGAGCTTGCTGGTAGGCGCAACTTCCTGGGTAGCGCTGCTGGCCACGCCGCCAGCGGCGAAGAGTGTAAGAGCAAGGACTAAGAGACCGTGGCGCACACCACAAATGTAGCAGCCCAACCGGGCGACCGGCCGCAGCAAACACAAGGCTGCGGCCTCCGGCAGGGACCGGAGGCCGCGTGAGGGAGGGAGGGAGGAGAGGAGGAGTCTTAGCGGGTAGAGCTAGCCGTCGCGGCTTCGGGAGTGCCGATCACACTCTGAACCGCCACGCCTTGGGCCACTGATGAGAGCCGGAATGGGCGCAGGGTGGAGCCGCGATCGTCGCGCTCGAATGTCAGGCCGACGATTCGGTACAGGCCGTGTTCATCCTTGGTAAGCACCAACGTCTTCGCGGCGCGTGCGATATCGGAGCGACGCGACGGACTCTCGCTGAACAGCAGGGCCACTTGGCGTCCATCTAGCCGGACTGCCGTCAGCTGTGATGAGTGTCCAACGGGAATCAGTTCCAAAGAGCCACCGGAAAAGACCTGATCGCCGATCACGAGCGGACCGTCGATGAAAGCACCGAACGTTCGCTCGGTCGCTAGCACGGGGGTCGCAGCCAGCGCGATAAAGACCATTCCTAGGATCAATCGTGAACATTGATGGGATTTCACTGCACCATCCTCCTCGGCACAGACAACAGCAACTCGAATGCCAAGTGGTCGACGACGAAAGGTGGACTCGCGCGAGCGGGCGCGAACTTCAATTCGCCGAAAGGGGTCGTCCGAACTTCGGCCAAGCGCGAAAACTCGGACAGATGGGCCGGCGATGGTTACCGAAGCGTCGCTCGCGTGGTTGATTCGATCGGCTTGCGCGCGCATTGCTCCAACACCGGTATCGGATCGGTGATGCCTGGTGCGCAGACCATGCGATGTGCGAATAGCGGTACCAGCAGAGCTTCCAGATCCTCGGTCGAGACATAGTCGCGGCCGCGCAACACGGCCTGAACCTGGAGTGCCGGCACAGACTGGACCAAGGCGCGGGTCGACAGGCCCTGCGCGATCCGTTCGTCACCCCGCACCGCGCGCGCGATGTCCACCAACGCCGCTTGAAGAGCCGGCGCCACGTGGACCCCGCACTCGATACTGCGGCGAGCGGCCAGCACATCGTTTCGAGCGATCTTCGGCAACTCGGTGGCGGTGTGATGCAACCGTTGGCGGAAGGAGGCGACAACCTCGAGCTCCGCATCGCGCCGGATATGCTCCATTCGGATCTTGAACAGGAATCGATCGAGTTGAGGCGTCGGCAATGGGAACGTTCCGTCCAGCCCCACCGGATTTTGGGTTGCGATGACCAAGAAAAGCTCATCGAGTGGGTGAGTTTCGTTGTCGACGGTAACCTGCCGCTCGGCCATCGCCTCCAACAGCGCCGACTGCACTTTGGGTGTTGTTCGATTGATCTCATCGGCGAGCAATACATGTGCGAAGACAGGGCCCGGCCGAAACTCGAATGCGCTGCGTTCGGGATCGAAAATCGAGGCACCGGTGATATCGGAAGGCAGAAGGTCGGGTGTGAACTGGATTCGCCGAAACGGCGCGACCGCAGCCGGCCCGGCACTCTCATCGATCGCCTCACCCAAGGCACGCGCCAGTACTGTCTTTCCCGAGCCAGGGAAGTCTTCCAACAGAACATGACCGCCTGCCAACAGCGCGATCGTGACCATCTCGATCACATCCTCGCGTCCCAGGATTGCTCGCTGCAGATGGGCACTCAAACGCGCGGCTACCTCCGCGGCGTCAACGGTGGTCAGCTCAGGCAGAACGTTGTTCGACTCCTCCACGGATCCTCCCAATCAACGAGACCAGAGCCAAGTGTACGGGCGAACGCTCCGCGTGCGGCTCTTCCAGCCGCCCCACAGCGCCAGATCATGACCGACTTGTCGTGCGAGCGCGCGCGCCTGTGCAGGTTCGGCCGGCGTTCGCCCGAACACCGCGGCGAGGTGGAGTTGCGTCAACCGATGAAACGAAGGACTCGCAGCGCCGACACGTTTCGCGAACGCCTCGCGCGTTTCTCCAGGGATTCGGATGAATCCGGCATCTGCCAATCGATCGAGTGCCGCCACGTAGGCGCGCCGGGCGCGTCGATCGCCCGATAGCAACGCAGGCGCTATCCGCCGCCACAGCTTGATCGACCAACCGATGAGACACGAAACCAGAGCGACCAAACCGAGCCCGACGGCGATCTCGAAGAGCGTCGGCAGACGACCTCGAGACGCAACCTGGTCGATCGATCCTGTGGTCTTCGGTCGAGCCAACTCACCCAGCAGGCGCTGCAAATCGGGGTCGGGTGATGGAACCAGTGGGTCGATGTTCTCCGGAGAAGGATCGACCGGCATCCAGCCGAAACCGACGATGAACACCTCGGCCCAAGCGTGTGATTCACTCCCACGCAGCAGGATCGCTGAGCCTGCTCCGCGGTCCGCGGCGCGATACGCGAAGCCGGTTGCTACCCGTGCCGGCACGCCCATCGCGCGCAGCAGATAGGCGGCCGCATGAGACAGGTGCACGCAATATCCGATCCGATCACCGAACAGAAAATCAGCGGCAGGATCGGCCGCGTCTTTGTGCTTCGAGCGCAGTGAGTACTTGGTGTTCTCGCTCAACCAATAGCGAACCGCCATCGCTCGCGCGTACGGGTGATCGCGATACCGCGGCTTGATCATCCCGACGATCTGCTCTGCCAATTGTCGATAGCGATCGTCGGCCGGCAATTCCAGATAGGCGCGACGGACGAGTTCGGGCCACGAGGGCTCGATCACCGGCGCAGCCAAGATCTCTTCGTCTTGTGCTGTCGATGCAAGCGAGTCGACATCGTAGACGCGGCGAAACAAGGACGGGTCCGGATTCGACTCCGGTCGAAGCTCGGACGGATCGGTCAATCCGATCGGGGCATACAGGTCCTGCAACAGCGCCACGCTGGTCGGCATCGGCGAGCGACTCGAGCCTGCCGGCGCGATCGGCGGTCGCGTCGGGGTCGTTGTCGGAAAATCAGGGACCAGATCGACGTCCATTCGGGGGTCGGCCGCTTTGACCAGCTTCGCGCCGTTGAATACGGAGAATGCAGTTTGCCGAAAGTACAGATAGCCACTGGCCGGTTCGAAGTCGTCGTGCATCACGACAACGGCGACGGGAGGGTTCGGCCGTCGTCCTGACTGTCCGGTGCCATCGCCGGAGTAATCGTCAAGCCACGGCAGGCCGTCTCCGCTGGGCCGCCAGGGCAGACCATCACGACCGGAATGTTGATTTCGAGCGACGGAACGTGCCGGCCGTTTTTCATCGCGGTCCGAAAGTTTGGAAAGGCCCAACGGATCTTGGTTGGGGAATCGAAATAGACCGGCGCGTGGTGCCAGCGAGAAGAACACCAGCGCGGCAAGAGCAAGAAGCCCCAGTTGTAGCCACCCTGCACGCGCGCGACCGGTTCGATACAACGCAGCAGCTCCAACGAGCCCAGCAAGTGCACCGCAGGCGGCGATCGCCAAGGCCGGATTCCATCCACGTAACCAGGCCGGATCGCTCAGTGCGTGTGGTAGATGGATCGCGCCCCCGCGATGCGACAGGAGAACCGAAGCCGCAGCGCCGACCAACGACAGACTCGGCAGTGAGCGGGCCCAATCGACCCGCTGGGCGATGTACACGAGCATCAACGAGGTCGCCGCGGACAAGGACCCGATTCGTACCGCATCGAGGATACAGGCGGCCAACTCGGGCCAACCGTCGTTCGCAGGGATCGGCCATCGACTCATCCATCCCGTCAACCACCACACGATCAGCCAAATCAGCAGAGCGGCAACGGGCACAACGCCACCACGCACGCGACTGCGGGCAAGACGGCCGCCGAGTAGTCCTCCGGCTAGTGCGCCGATCGCGCCAGCGAGCGTCGAGCCCCACGTCGCGCGTGGTCCCCAGACCAATGTGGCCGCGATCATGGTTGCGAGCGCTCGCGGCCACGCCCGATGGCGACTCGCAGTGGGCTGCCAACGATTCATCCGAGTTTGGCCCCGCGGTTGACCGAGCCGCCGATTCGGTCGGCGAGCAACATACGACAGCCGCTGCCGGCAACCGTGGTCAGTGCGCGACGCAGTTCCTCGAAACCGAACGGCTCGCCTCGCGGCCTCATCAACCAGGGCTCGAAGCGTCGCCATGCTCCGGGCCATGACTTGACCGATGGGACCAGATCGGCAGCGCTGAGGGCCACGAA
>CAZAHQ010000229.1:0-6649 GCA_964484415.1 uncultured Acidobacteriota bacterium
AAGCACGTCAACCACAGGTATGCGCTCAGGTTCAATCGGCGATGGGGACGAACGGCGCACGTGTTCGAGAACCGCTTCGGAGCAGTCCTCCAGGAGTCCGACGAGCAGTTTCTCTGGACGATTCGATACATCGTCCGCAACCCTTGCAGAGGTACGGCTGCAGCACGACCTTGGGGCGTTCCATTGCCATGACGGCACTCCTCCTCCCGGGCGCTGATCGCTACCGGGATTTCAGAGTGTTTATGCGCGGATTACCCGCATTTTGCAGTTGACCTGGCACAGGCCCACGGGGCTTGCAAAAAGCAGCTCGAGCTAGACCGCCTGGGCCTTGGGGTGGCCCATCGCCAATCCCATTCGATGGGCCAGGACCCGCAGGTCATCCCCCGATGCCGGTACCGATGGGATGAGCTGCGAGGCTCGCTCGGCGATCCATGGATCACAGCCAGGTTCGGGCGTCGCAGCGCCGTCGAGGCCCAACAGGTCGCGCCACTCCTGCCTTCGCTCGGCTCCATAGCGCTCGAGTCGAGCCAACGGTTGGCCGTCGCGCAAGACCGCTTCGATTGCAATCGCCAGGTCCTCGGCTTCACGCAGCCCGACGTTCATGCTCTGGATTCCAGCCGGCGACGTCATGTGGCCCGCATCGCCTACCAGCCAAACCCGCCCACCGCCGAACGACTCGGCGACGCCAGGCTGGAACGGCACCACGGCGCGCCAGTTGATTTCGTGAACCTCACCGTTGAACCACTCGGCGCGATCTCTCAGGAAGGCAAGCAGCGCGTCATCGCTCAGCTCGGGGTCGTCGAGTGCGCCGCGCTCCACCGGTTGACGACTCTTGCGACGTTCGTGGGCGCTGTGACCGCTGGTGGGGAGTTGGAAGCTCCATCGGCTGTAACCGTCAGGCAGCGGCCACGCGACACTCATCAAGCCGTCGCTGAACATCAGCCGCAGCCGCCGCTCCATGTCGACGTTGCTCTTGAACTGGAATACCGCGAATTCCAGTTCGGGGCCCACCTTCATAAAGGCGATCTCTTGTGCTTGGCGCACGTTCGAGGCCGAGCCATCGGCACCGACCAGCAACGGCACATCGAGCCGCTCGCGCTTGCGAGTGAGCAGTTCGGTCGCCGCGAACGGATAGCCGACCGACATCTTCTCGAGATGGTCCAGCGTGACCTGCACGGCACCACCGTCAGGCTCCAGTTCGGCCAGCCGCGTCATCCACTGAACCTTCACGCCGGACTGCTGCAACTCGTGCATCAAGACCGATTCGAGCGTGTCTTGCCGCACGACGGTGACGAACGGCGCGCCCGTCGGGGGCAGTCCTAGCTCGAGGCGTCGCGTGCGGGTGTCGTAGATCGACAGCAGATCGATCGGTGTCGACGCTGCCAGCACCGGTTCCAACAGATTGAGCCGTTGCAACACCTGCATCGCGCGGGAGTGCAATGCCAGCCCATAGCTGTGCGCCGCCGTGCCCGAGTCCTTGTCGATGATCCTGACGTTGATTCCACGCCGGGTCAGGCAGAGCGCGGTCAGCAATCCAACGGGGCCAGCCCCGACGATCAGTACTTCCGGCTTGCTCGATGAGAACATGCGCACCTCCAGCGGCAGACGTCGACTTGCTTTTACGCCTGTGTGGCTCGCGAGGGTCCTGCGATAGGTCAATCGCTAACGCGAGCGCCGCTGCCATACGCCGATCGCGGCGAGCGTCAGGAACCAGATCCAAAACCCGAGCACGATCGAACTGCCGGTCTGAAGTCCCAACCACGCCGCCGCCAGCGCGACCCCGGCGGCGAGCACCGCTACAGCCCAGAACACCGGGACGATCTGCCTGACGAGTGCGTCGGCACGCGCGCCGGCCTGCATCTCGTAATCGCGAATCACCTCCAGCGCGAGATCGTGTTCGCTCTCGGGTACGTAAATCTTGACCGTGATCGAACCGTAGAACTTCGAGAGGATCGACGAGGGGATGTGGGGCACTACCGGGTTCAACCCACGGGCGATCAGTAGCTGTACACGATCCTCCACCGCCGAAGGGTGGACCTTCCAGACCTCGACGAGCGGGAGATCTGTTTCGGTGTCGGAGGTATTGCCGTCGATCGATGTCGACTCGTCGTCTCGCATCGGGCGAGGTTAGCGCAGCTATGCACCAGCATCCCCGACGATCCGCGAGCACCAATGCCCTGCGAGGCCAAGGCGACGCCGGCCCAGGTCCGATCGAGCCCGCGAGTTTGCCGGGGCGAAAAGGCGCCCGTATCCTCCGCGCACCCTTTCCAGGAGGCCTGCCGCGTGGAACGGATCGACAAGGCACTCGGGCGGTTCGGCCCCTGGGTGGGTTACTTAGCCGCCTTCATTTTGGGGGCTGTGCTGCTGATCGCGGCGTTCGCCAAGGGGCTCGACCCTGCGTTGTTTGCAGACGGATTGGGCAAGCTAGGATTCGTCCCGCAGTCGTTGACAACGTATGCCGCGCTCGGTGCCGTGGCGTTCGAGGCGGCACTCGGCTTGGCGTTGGTCCTGAATATCCGGACGAAGCCTGTGCTCGCGATCACGTTGCTCACCTTCGTGTTCTTCACCGCGGTCGTGATTCGCGAGATGTATCTCCCCGCATCCGAGCAGAGCAGTTGTGGTTGTTTCGGGAATCTGGTGGAACGTACACCGCGTCAGGCCCTGATCGAAGACCTGATCTTCGTGGTGTTGTCGTTGGTAGCGTTTGTCGGACGTCGCGCCCCCGTTGCCGGGGCACCCGCACCGCGATGGCACGTGCCGGCGATCGGTTTTGGTGCTGCCGCTGGACTCGCATTTTGCCTGGCGTCCCCGCACTTGCCGCTGGATAACCTCGCGACTCGACTCAAACCGGGGATCTCGATCGAGGCGGTCAAAGTTGGTGACCAGGCTCTCGACAACCGGTTTCCCGAAGCCCAGGTGGGCCGCCATCTGATCTTGCTGCTCGATCGCTCGCGCGACGACGAGGCGACCAAGCAAGCGATGGAGCGGGTCAACAGAATCCTGGTGAACGTCGACACGGTGGCGACGCATGTCTGGGGGCTCGCCGAGGAAAACGAGGAACTCGCCGGCCAGTTCTTTTGGGTGGCTGCGCCTACGTTCGAGATCAGAAGCGTGCCTTTGGCCCTATTGCGGCCGATGTATCGCACGCTGCCGCGGGCAGCGCTGATCGTCGACAAGCAAGTCATCAAGGTCTGGAACGAAATACCCGACGAGGCCACATTGCAGGCACTCGCCCGCGGAGAAAACCCGTGACTCGTATCACGCGCTGTGCGCTGCTTGTGAGTGTCGGCTTGTCGATCTCCTCGGCGTTTGCCGGCGAGCCGATGACGATGATTCTCTCCGGTCGCTATCAACTACGGGTTGGTGATGCGCTGGACAAGAACGCGAAGATCTACCGCTCGGAGAAGCTCGCGCAGGTGTTGGTGGTTTCATCGGCGCTCAGTAACCCGGTCTTGATCGGCGGCGGAGCGAAGACCGCCAAACTACTCGACCCGGCCGCGCTGAAGCCGGTGGAGGGCGATTCCGACAGCGTCGTCTTTGACCCGGACCAAACCGCTGGTGCCCCGATTGCGACGATCGTCGACGGCGGCAATCTGCGTTTTGCAGTCGGCACCGCGAGGGCTGTGATCGAGCCGGCCGAACCCTTGTTGGGCGATCTGTCGGTGGAAACTGTGCTGGGCGCGCTTCCCGAGTGGCGTCGCAACATCGTGCATTACAAGCCGGGGATCGGGGATATCCGCTTGCTGGACACCATCGAAACCCCCACCGAGGTCGAAGTCTTCTTTGGAAGCTGGTGTCCGCATTGCGAAAAGTACGTGCCGCGATTGCTGAGCGTGGTGGCTGCGCTGAAGGGAAAGAACCTGACCTTCAGGTTCCACGGCGTACCGCACAAGTTCGATGACGATCCAGAGGTCCGTCTCAACAAGGTCACGGGATTGCCGACCGGGTTGGTGCGACAGGGCGGCAAGGTCGTGGCGCGGATCGAAGAGATCTCTTGGGAGCAACCAGAGGGGGCGCTCTCTGCCGTACTGTTCGGCGAAGCATCGTTGGCGCCGGGATCCGGCAGTGGTTCGTGAACTCACTCGGGTCGTAGGTCTGCTACGATCCGGGCCTTCCTGATCGATTTGAAGGTGCGGGTGGCGCGTGCGTGACGACCAGGCCCAGATCACCGTGCAAGTACCAAGCGCCATTCCCTATCTCGACCTGCTTCAGAACGTCGCCGAGGAGGCGGCTCAAATCGCCGGTTTTGGTGATGACGGCAAGATGGACGTCGGGCTGGCCGTACGCGAAGGCTCGATCAACGCGATGAAGCACGCGCATCGATTCGATCCCGATCGCACCGTCACACTGGTCATGCGGATCGCGGCCGACGTACTCGAGATGTCGATCCTGGATCAGGGCCCCGGATTCGATCCTTCCAACCTGCCCGACCCGACCCTCACTGAGAACCTCTGGAACACCTCGGGTCGCGGACTGCTTTTGATTCGAAGTCTCGTCGACGGGCTGGACCTCCAGCGACGGCCGACCGGCGGCATGGAACTCGTGCTCACCAAGCGACGGCCGGCCAACGCCGGCACCGCGACGGGGCGCGAGGGGGAGCTTTGAAGCTTCGGACCGAGCACGTCGACGAGATCCCCGTGGTGCGCCTGTTCGGGTCTTTGGCGGTCGGTACCGATTGCCAGGCCCTGACCGGGGCGGTCGAAAAAGAGTTTGCCGCCGGGCGCTATCGACTCGTACTCGACCTGGATGGCCTGCAGTTCGTCGACTCGGCGGGACTCGGCCAGATCGTGGCGTTACGCCGCAGTGCGGTCGACGCCGGCGGCGGGCTGGTCCTGGCCGGGCCGCGCGGGAAGGTCCGGGACATCCTCCAATTGACCCGGCTCGATCAACTGATCCCAGTCCGGGCGGGGGTTGCCGAGGCGATCGAGGCCGTCCGCTCCTGATTGGGGCATTCCCGCATTGCATCGTCCCCGATCCGGGACCCATATTCGCCGCGACGTTTTCCGTGCCGGGAGACCGGCCGGTTGCAAGGAGAGCCTCGCGTGAGCCTCGCCACACTCGCCCCGACAGCCACGACCTCGCGCAAGCAAGAGCTGCTTTCGCACCTGACGCGGCTCTACAAGCTGACGCAGATCCATCCCGAAGCGACCCAGACTCAGACGATCGAATGCGGGGAATACAAGCTCCGCATCAATCCGTGGGACTGGTCGGCGCTGATCCAAGGATTCAAGGAGGGTGGATCGAGTCGAAACTGGACCCAGTTGTTGGCCGAATCGGTGGCTCTGCAAATCAAGAGCTTCGAAGACCTCAACGCGGCTCAGTCGGCAGCGGCCAACGACAACCCCGCCTTGAGCGTGACGCCGAGTTCCACGGACGGCCCGCCCGTCTTGGCGATCGATTTGGCGATCGGTAATGCGCTCTTGGAGGATCTTGCCGAAGCGGTCGATGGACTCCGCAAGGCGGGCGGAAACGACCGGGCCGAGTTGGTCATGCAATTCGCGACCCGGATGCGCGCGACGCTCGAGACGGTGCGCGAGGCGGCTGGCGCAGAGATCGTTTCGATTGCGGATGAACTCACGAGTAGCTATCCACGCGAAGGCGGGTCGCTGTTGTCGTTGGTCGCACCCCGGCCTGCCGCGCAACCGACTCAAACCACCACGTCGCAGTCGAAGTATTCGAAGCTCTCTACCACTGCCAAGGACCGATTGAAGTTGGCGACGATCGGTTTGGCCGTCGGGATGATCGTGGGTGGGTCACTGTTCGTGCTGCCGATTCTGAATCGTCACGAGTTGCCGCAGATGCAGGCGGCCGATTTCAGCTCGTTCCAAGAGATTGATTCGGTGGTATCGCGCGCGCCGAACCTTTACGTGCGAATGAGCCCCTCCAAATGGGAGTCATTGGATCAGGCCGGCCGCCAGGCGTTGGTCGACAAGGTGGTGCGCCAGGTTCAGGCCGCCGGCTTCGCGGGAGCACACTTCAACACCACGGATGGCAAAGCCGTGGCGCGTTGGTTGAAGCGTACCGGGACCCAAATGTTCTGATTGGAATGTGTGACGAGATTCGCATCGTTGACGGGCAGGCGAGTGACTTCGCGAGTGAGGGATGATGTCGATACTGAGCCACCTCGTTGAGACCGCTTCGGACTCTCGTCGTGAACTGCTGCGGCCCCAGTTAGTCCGGCTACGCCAGCAGACGATCGATCATCCCACCGCCAAAGACGCCAAGACGGTGCTGTGTGGTCAGCGTGCCTTGCGAGTGTCGGCCTCGGAATGGGCCTCGATCATCCAGGCGTTCAAAGATGTCGGCACCGGAAGAAACTGTTGCCACCTGCTGGCCGAAGCGATCGCTCTGGAAATGCGTAGCGCCGAGCGTGGCGTCAGCGTGGAAGATCTTGGCCTTGGGCTGGCGCTGACACGCGACATGGCAGCGGCACGGCGAGCGTTGCTTCAAGCACGCTCTACCGATCGCGCCGAGTTGGTCGAGGAATCGAGCGCGCGACTCGATCGGTTGGTGCGGTATCTGCAGGCGGAGCTAAAGCCGGAGGATCGGCAGCGAGCACAGATGCTCAGCGATCGGCTCGAGCAAGAGTCAGGTTCGTTGCTGGCGCCGCGCGGTTCGCAGCGGAAAACCACGGAGCCTGTAACCGAGA
>CAZAHQ010000230.1:0-6612 GCA_964484415.1 uncultured Acidobacteriota bacterium
TTCTTGATGGCGTGCAGACGGCGATCAAGCCGGGCTTCGCGATCGTCGTGCCGGCTGGTGCAAATCACAACATCATCAACACCGGCAGCGTGCCGATGAAGCTCTACACGGTGTATTCGCCGCCAAATCACCGAGATGGCGTGGTTCATCGCACGCGTCGCGAGGCGGAGGCCGACGACGAGCATTTCGACGGTCATACGACTGAAGAGAAGTTCGCGACGACAGCGCACCAGTAGATGACAGGATTGCCGTAGGGCATGGGCAAGCCGCTTTCTGATCTGGCGCTCTTACTGCGCTCCCTCGATCCTGAGCTCCACGAGGGCGTCTGGGTGTATTCATCGGTGCCGTCGGACATGGACCTGAGCGCGGTTCGATACATCGCCGTGATTCACGAGGCGGAGGGGACCACCGTTGTTGCTCCCGAGGAGGAGGCGCTCAAAGCTCAGTTGCCGATCTTGTTTCGCGCCGCTTGGATCACACTCATGGTGCACTCGGACCTCAACGCCGTGGGGTTGACGGCGGCGATCGCAACGGCGCTTGGAAGTGCAGGCATAAGCTGCAACGTGGTTGCCGGCGCACACCACGATCACATCTTCGTTCCAATCGATCGTGCCGATGAGGCCATGACGCTGCTTCGGTCACTCCAGCGCTCGGCCATCGACGAATGAACTAGGCTCGCACCCGAGGGGAAACCATGACTCCCACCATGCCCGCAAATCGATACTTCAATAGCAACGAGGCTCTCCAGGGACTCGATCTCCATGGCTTCTTGGTCCTGCCCGGCGTGCTCGATGAGAAAGCGATCCGCTCGGTCGAGAACGGGTTGAGCGGCCTCTCGATGGCGGGTGCCGGTACACGAAACCTGCTCGCGAGGTCTTGGTGCCAAGAGCTGTCACAGCGAATTGCGACACACCCTGCGATCAGACTGTTGTTGCCGTCGTCGCCGGGCGCCGTCCAATGCACATACTTTGAGAAGAGCCAAGACCAGAACTGGCTGGTGTCGCTTCATCAGGACCTGAGTATTCCGGTCCGGGAGCGCGTCGATCATCCGGAGTTGCGCGGTTGGTCGCTGAAGGAAGAGCAACTGTTTGTCCAGCCCCCTGCTTCGCTGCTGGAAAAGCTACTTGCAGTCCGGGTTCATCTCGATGACTGCGGCGCTGACAGTGGTCCACTCCGGGTAGTGCGAGGCTCGCACCGCTTCGGGCGCGTCAGTGAGGAGCAGGCGCGAGCGTTGCGCGACACGAACGGCGAGACGATCTGCGAGGCAGATGCGGGTAGTGCCCTGGTCATGCGCCCGCTCCTACTGCACGCGTCATCGAAAGCGACGGCAGCGCATCATCGCCGCGTGCTGCACTTCCTGTTTGGATCAGACTCGCCTGGCTACGGATTGCAGTGGCAACAACATGTGGCCGTGTAACACCTAGGAAACCGCGCATGCTGATTCGTGACTACCGCAACGACGAGGCACCTGCGCTGCACGCCGCCTTCTCTTCAGCCGGGCATGAGGGCGCAGCTACAGACTGTCGGCCGGACCAACGTGCCGCACTCGAATGCAAGCCGCTGTGCCGAGGAGTTCTTCAAGCGAGCCGGCAATGAACGCGACGTTCGGCAGTCGCTGATCGTTCGCGAGATGGACTTGAAGAATGTAGTGATGACAAAAACACTGCTAGGATCACTGCAGGGTTGAGTCGTCACCGTACCTCAGCGCGTCATCAAGGAGGCTCCCATGCAGGCCAGTCGATATCCGGTCGTGTCGGGCGTGATCTTCGCGGGAATTGCTGTAGCGCACGCACTCCGGGGTGTGCTCCAGATACCAGTTCAGGCTGGGAGTTACGCGGTGCCGATCTGGGTCTCCTGGCTCGCAGTCATCGTCACCGGGAGTCTATCCGTGTGGGCATTTCGTTCGGCCCAGCGCGCACACCGGTAGCACTTGGTTAGCACGCGCTCCTGTCGCTCATGACCTTCGCCGCAGCGCGAGCGTGCGCGCGACAAGTCGGCAGCAATGCAGCAGCCGTCGCTGCGAAAGGGAAATCATCGTGCTGGAACTTCGGCCTACCTGCGAGCACTGCAACAAGCCACTGCCACCCGCATCTCCCGAAGCGCGCATTTGCAGCTTCGAATGCACGTTCTGCGCAACATGCGTCGAGATGCTGCTTGGCAATGTTTGCCCCAACTGCGGTGGCGGTTTCGTACCGCGCCCGATTCGCCCCGCGACCAACTGGATCGGCGCCAATTGCCTCGCCACGTACCCGCCCAGCCGCACCGTCAAGCACCGACCCGTCGATTTGGTTGCCCACCGAACAGTTCGCGCCGCGGTCGGTGCGCTGCGTCCGGAGCAACGGTGAGTCGCGCGACGTGGTATTCCAAAGCGGCCAAGGCCACGTCACGCTTCAGCGGCAAGCCGATCGTGTTCGCGCTCGCCGTCTTGACCATCGTTGTCTGGATCATTACTGGGCCGATCTTCGACTACAGCGACACTTGGCAGTTGGTGATCAATACCGCCACGACGATCATCACATTTCTGATGGTGTTCTTGATCCAAAACACTCAGAACCGCGATACGGAAGCGATCCAGATCAAACTCGACGAGTTGATCCGTGCCACCCAAGGGGCGCACAACGCGCTGCTCGATTTGGAAGAGCTGGAAGAAGATCAGCTTGACCAGTTTCGCGAGCGGTATGAGGCACTGGCGCGCGATGCTCGAAGCGTCGCCGGTCGTGAAAAGGGGGACACCGGAAGTCCCGAAGCGTGATTGCGTTTCAGGTGTGAGGCGACGAGGCGGCGGCGTTTGAATCGGCCGAGTGACTGGTCAGTTCGCCGCAGGATGGACCTTCCACCCCAGTTGGCGAAGCAACGCAGCATGCTCGGGCTGGGCCCGAAGGCTCGTCGTGAGCGGAGAGTAAAGCGCCAAGGCCGGCAGAAGCGTGTCGCGATCCGCGGCAGCTCTCAGCCACAGTTGCACCGATTCGTCACGGCGATCCAGGTAACTCGCCATGACCGCGAGCACGGCAGGCTGCACATACTCTGTGCGTGATCGTGCCTGTAACTCGTCAAGAAGCGATGTCGCTTCCTCGATCCGTCCGAGCTTCGTGTAAGCGCCCACCATCGCCATCATGATCCAGGCATGTCGGCCGAACGTGCGCATGGTCTCGGTGCCGGTTGCGATCGCGTCGTCGTAGGACCCCGCCAGCAGTAGGGACAGCACGAGTGCCCAGCGGCCGTAGAGCGCATCGGGGTCGAGCTCGATCGATCGCCTAGCCTCGACCACCGACTGGAGATGTTCACCACCGAAAACTGAGACCACCGCGAGATGCGCTCTCCGCGTTGGATTGAGCGGATCGCTGTCGAGAGTGACGCGAATCTCTTGCGCTGCTAGGTCGAAGCGGCCGCACAGATACCCGAGGCAGAACACGGCGTGCATGGTACGAGCCTCGGGATCGGCCAGGCCGAGTTCGAGCACGCGCGCCCAAGCTTTCGCAGCCTTCTCTTGATCGAATTCCACATGGAAAGCCACCAACGCGGCGGCGATGTGGGCTTCGACCAGTAGTGGATTGGAGGCCAAGGCACGCGCCGCGGCGTCGATCGCAGCGAAACCCAGATCAGCCGGACTCGCGATGCCCCAGAAACCTGCGAGCACCATCGCGTGAGCCAGGCCGGCGAGTGCCGGTGCGTACTCGGGATCCAAGGCCACCGCTCGACGGAAACTCTCGATTGCCGCAACGATGCCGGCGCCGCGGCGGCGCATCTGCGCCATTCCCTTGAGGTACTCGTCGTAGGCGTGGAGGTTTTCCGTGGCGGGCTTGATGAGAGGACCGCTGAGTCCAACACCCAAGGTGACCTGCAGTTTCGCGGCGATCGTAGAAGCGATCTCGTCTTGAATGGCAAATACATCGTCCAGTTGTCGGTCGTACCGCTCCGACCACAGTTGGTAACCGTCGGCCACGCTGACGAGCTGTACCGTAATGCGCAGGCGGGTCCCTGCCTTGCGAACGCTCCCTTCGAGCACATGGCGCACGCGTAGTTTCTCGCCGATCGATCGCAGGTCGTCGGCTTTCCCCTTGAAGGAGAACGCCGAGGTGCGAGCTGCGACGCGCAAGTCGGGAAGTTGCGTCAACGCGTTGAGAATCTCTTCAGCCATACCGTCGGCGAAGTAGTCGTTGTCCGGGTCGGCGCTCATGTTCTGAAACGGCAACACGGCAATCGACTTGTCGTGTGTCGCCTTAGTAGCGGTGTCGGAACCATGCAGTGCTGCGACGAACGCCGAGAGCGTTGCAAACCGCGCTTGTGGTTGCCGTGAGGTTGCCTGGCGAATGGCAGACTCGACGTGAGCGGGGAGGCCGGCGCGTGTTGCCGCGGCGGTGCCTGATGTCGAGTCAGTGTGGGTCAACGCGGTTGCTGCGGTCGAGCTGGCCGGCCTCGATCCACCGGCGAGCATCTCGGACAGCACGCACGCCAGGCTGTATTGATCGCTGCGACCATCGATGTCTGGCTCACCGGCGGCCTGCTCGGGGCTCATGTATCCCGGCGTACCGACTGTCATTCCAACCTGCGTCAGGCGTGCCCCCTCCGCGCCTGCCGCCGCGTGCGCAATACCGAAGTCGGCGACCAGCGGGCGTCCTTCGTGCAACAGAATGTTCTCGGGTTTGATGTCGCGATGAACGATCCCGCGCTTGTGCGCATACTCCAAGGCATCGGCGATCTGCTCTACCAGATGCAAGGCCGCAGTGAGCGGCAACGGTGATTCGCGATCGAGTCGAGTGCGGAGCGTTTCGCCACCAACGTAAGGCATCACGTAGAACAGCAAGCCGTCCACATCTCCCGAATCGAACAACGAGAGAATGTTGGGATGCTGCAGGTTGGCTGTAGTTCTGATTTCGGCGAGAAACCGCTCGGCGCCGATGAGTGCCGCCAGTTCAGGTCGCAGCACCTTGATGGCGACCGGGCGGTCGTGTTTGAGGTCGTGCGCCAGGTAGACCGTCGCCATGCCGCCGGCCCCGAGTTGTCGTTCGAGACGGTATCGATTGGCGAGGGAAGCTGTGAGCCGTGGCAGGAAGGACACGTCGGGATTGTAGCGCGGCGTCCTAGACCCATGGGTGAGATAAGATTCCACGCCGAAGGCCAAGCCCTTGGCGCTTACGCACACCGTTGCGCCCCGCCGTCAGGGAGGCACCATGAGACCCGCACCTGTTCGTGTCGCGCATCTGACCGACACGCACCTTCAAGCAGAGCCAGATCAGCGCTTCTGCGGCATCGATTCGTTTGGTGCGTTGAAAGGTCTGCTCGAGGAGATTCAGCGCGATCGTTGGAAGCCGGACCTACTCCTTATCACGGGGGATCTTTCGGATGACGGATCGGCCGCGTCCTATCGGCGCTTGCGTGAGCTGTTGATACCGCTCGGATTACCGGTGTACTGCCTTCCAGGTAATCACGATGACCGCGAAGTTATGCATGCGAGCCTTGAAGGTGGGCCAATTCAACTCGCTCGCGTCGTCGCCCATGACTCGTGGCAAATTGTTCTGCTCGACTCACAAGTGCCAGGCAAGGCTCACGGTAATCTCAGCGGCGACGAACTCGACGATCTGGAACGCGCCCTGCTCCAAGCTCCAGGTCTCTTCACGCTGGTCGGCGTGCATCACGGTCCGTATCCGGTATGTCCCGTGCCGGGCTGTCGCCTGGAGAACTCTGAGTCATTGTTGCGAATGCTCTCTGGTTACAAGAACACCCGTGCCGTTGTTGCCGGGCACACGCACTGCGAGATCAACGAGCAGTTGGCCGGCATCCAGTTGTTGGTCACGCCGTCGACATGCATCAACGTCACGCATCCCAGCGGGCCAGACGCTCCGCTCGCCGGATCGTTCTGGGAAGTGCACGGAATGCAGGAAGGTCGCCGCGGCTATCGGCGTTTGGAGTTGCACGCCGATGGCACGATCGTGACGAGCGTGGTGTGGCAGGGCGACGAAACGGACGCAGGAGTGCACCGGTGAACGGCGAAATCCCAGGCGATTCTGGGATCGTTCGGGTGGGCGCCATGCGTTAGCGGCGACTTGCGGAGAGATGGCTCGGCATTTGATCGCGGTCAAGCTCTCTCTTCGTGCGGCGGTCCTATGGTGAAGTCCCGAAGTGAGTCGAGAATTCGCTGGGAGACGCCATGTACGACCTCCGTGCGGTCCGCAACGACCTCGAACGCCGCTTGCAGCAACTGCAAACTCGCGCTCATCAGCTCGAAGAACACTGGCAGTCGGTCGGCAAGGAGGAGCGTGCCGATTGGGAGGAACTCGCGCAACTGCGCGAGAACGATGGCGTCGTCAATGCGTTGGAGGACGCTGCACTCGAGGAGATCGCGTCGATCCGAGGAGCGCTCGCGCGGCTCGAATCTGGTGAGTACGGCAACTGCGTGAACTGCGACGACGCGATCGGTGTGAATCGACTGCGAGCGATTCCGACGGCGTCGCTTTGCTTGCGTTGCGCTCAACTGGAGGCGCAGGGGATCACTCGAGATCGCAAGACGACGTCACTCACCTGACGGCAGGCGCAGCCAGGCTCCCGATCTGCCCGCAGGCTACGACGTTGGTGGACCGTGCTCAGCCGGTATCGGTCCATGCGTGAGTGTCC
>CAZAHQ010000231.1:0-6551 GCA_964484415.1 uncultured Acidobacteriota bacterium
CGTGGTCACCGTCTCTTGCGCATCCTTCATCATTTCCCCACGCTCCGAGGCACACCCTTCGGCGTCCTACAGGAGTTCCGGGGGGAATCTGTTCCCTGGCGATACGGCGGGCAATCTATTCATGCAGCAATCGAATCGCAGCGACCTCGGTGGCGTCGGTTTCGACAGTCCGCCACGCGCTTCGGTCCCACAGTGCCGCTGGTCGTCGCGCTGTCTCACAATCGGACAGCAGCATCTCGACGCTCCAGCACATAGTGGAGGGTCGCCCCACTGAGGTGTGCGATGGGGTTAGCGAGGCGGCTCTACTGGTGTGGAAACCAGCACGGCAACGTCCATGTCGCTGGCCCGATCGTGAGCGCGATCGACGATCGTCAGGTCGGCGGGGAACCGCTGGAACGTTTCGGCTCGCCCCACCACCACAAGCCGCCGGCCGGTTCGCAGCTCACCGATCAGTTCCCCTCGATCGAAGTCGTGTGGCTCGGCAAGATCGGCCCGCTTCCAGGCGACCAAACGCACCTGCTCCCCCAAGTAGAACTCCAAACCTGGCAGGGGACGCGTTTGCAGCAGTACGACACCGTCGCGTGTAGCCTCGTGCCGAGCCGCGACCAATCGAGCGAGATCGCGCGAATGCCGATAGTCGGGCAGCCCCGCAGCATCGTATCGCAACACGATCCAGAAGATGGCGAGGGCACTCACCAAGACACCGAGACAGAGTTTTCGAACGCGCGACCCGGATAACCATGACGCGATCACACCGGCCGCCGGAACGACGACCGCGGTGGCCAGCGGGAGAACATAAAGCGGTTGACGCGACCGACTCAGCGTGAAAACCAGCAGCCCAGCGAGCACCCAGCCACCCAGTAGGCGCAGCCAAGCCTGGGCGATGGCCTGGCGCCAAACGCGAATGCGAAACAACAACACGAGATTCCATGGCAGTGTTCCGAGAAGCAGCATGCTGAGGGGTAACCATGGTGGCCCGTTGCGCCGCAGCTGACCGCTGAAAATCCGCGCATACAACTCGTCGTGCAAGAACACCCGCCATGCACCTGGTTGCGAGGCCATCATGGCGAGGTACCACCACGATCCAATCAAGGCTGCAATCGAGATTCCGAGCGGCGCCCAAAACCGATCTGCACTGGAGGCAAGGCGCCGTTGCGGCCACGCCAGCACCATGCCGGCAAGCGGCAGCAGCCCGGGTGGTCCTTTGACGAGAAACGCCACACCGAGCCCAACCCAAAAAAGCGTGACTCCAGTAGTGCGGTGCTGCGGGCGCAGTAAAGCAATGGCCCCTGCGGTGACGGCAAGAGCGCAACACAATGCCAACCAGATATCCGCGGTAACGAGGCTGCCGGCCGCAAACGGCAAACCGCACGTCGCCAACGTTGCTGACGCCACGACTGCGGCGCTCAGCCGTTCGAAGATCACACGTGCCATCGCCGCGACGACCAAAATCCACAGGGCCAGTCCGAGGCCGACGCCGAGACGCGCCCCCGTTTCGTTCCGACCAAGCCACGCCAGACCAACCGCCGAGGGCCAGTAGGAGACGGGTGATTTGGTGAGGTGTGGGCGCCCCTGAAGCTGCGGAACAAACCAGTTGCCGGACTCGACCATGGTCCAGGCGGCGGCTGCGTATCGGCCTTCATCTGGATCGGCAAGCGGTCGATGTCCGATGAACGCGAGCGAATAGAGCAACGCACACACCGTGATCACGGCCCAGGCCCACAGCTCGAGGCGTACCGACGCAGAGCGATGGGGCGACGCGCACGGCTCGGTCGCCACCGGTAGCGCACTCATGAATCACCCTCGAGACCGTGGCTACTCATGCCGCGGCGTGCGATTCTGGCGGCGATGCGTGACATCCGCTCGCCCTTCCTCTGCGCCCTGCTGGTCACGTTGGTTGCGTGCAGCGACTCCGGGACCGAAGACACTCCGGTGCGTCAGACGAGCGGAGATGAGGCGGGCCTCCCCGAGGCAGTCGTTCCCGATCCGTCGTCGTCCGAGATGAGTCCCCCGCTCGGCTCCGGGCCTGGTGATCCGCGCATCCCAACGTGGCCGCGCGAATTCCGAATAACCAGTTCCGAGCGCGTCGGTACGCATCAGAATCCGGTGTTGGCCTACTCGTTCGAAACAACGCGTTTCGCACCGGAGGCGGCGATCCAGCTTCTGACCGAGGCGATATCGCGCGTTGCCAGTGGAACTTCGCAGGTGGGCATTGCAGCAGACCCGAGCGGCTCGAGCGTCGGTCAGGTGCATGCGACCGATCTCGTGGCGGCACTGCATGCGGAACGGCGGGGACCGACCACCGTCGTGCAACTTTTGCTGGAGCGAACTCGCGCCCGATCGAATTGAGTCAAGGAGTTCACGGCGAGTTCAGCCACGTTCTCACGACGGTGTGCGCCTTTGACAAGCTCTCCACGGTCTCTTCCCACTCCGCGACGTCGCCGTCAGCCAGAAAAGCACGCTTGGCTTGCGTCAACAGCGCCTTCACATCGCCGTAGTAGCGGGCCTGCCCTCCTGCCAGAAGCCGTGACGCGAGATGCACCGCGATCCGAGCCGACGCGCGCGGTGCTTTGGCGTCCAACCTCGCACAGGCGCGCGACAACGTGAGTGGTTCGGCGGAGAGCACGAACTGAGAGTCAGCGTCGAGTCGATGTACCAGGCGCTCGATATCTTCCGACTCCACACACAACTCGACGAATGAGGATGCATCAGCAGCACTCTCTGCAAAGTCGATCGCTCGCCTGCGCCATTCACCTCGTTCTCCCTCGGAGACTGTCGCCAGGAGTCGCCGGAACGCGACAGTACCAGGCTCGGCGGCGAACGATTCCCATGCGGCTGCGTTGGCTTCGCGTCTTCGGTCCAGACGAATGAGCAGTTCCACGCGCAGGTCGTGCAGCGCCGCACGCGCGCTCCCGCGCGCGCGATCACGCCCGCGCTCGAGCCATCGAAGCGCCTCAGCCAACTCTCCGGCCTGTGCAAGTCGACCAGCCGAGGCCACGATTTCCGGACCATCGAGTCCTTCCGCGTCGCAATGAGAGAGGTACTCCTCGAGTTGTCCGCGGGCTTCGGCGGTCTCGCGCAACGCTGCGCGCACGCGGCTGGCGAGCGGGTCGAACGACAGATCGTCGGCATCGAGATGAGCCGGCCGGCTCTTGAGTCGAGATTGCAAAACGGGACGCAATAACGCGGCAAGTGTGTCCAGACCGATCGGGCCGAGCGCCGCTCTCGCCTCCAAGATCAAGCCGTTGGTCAGATCGCCGGAATCTTCCATCAACCAACCAAAGATCTCTCTTGCCAGCGCTTGGCGATCGCGCGACGGCACACCGACCCAGCCTCGGATCCAAACTTCGAGCATGCGACGGACGGCGACCGACAACGCGCCATCTCGATCGTCGAGCGAATCGAGGCGCTGCCAACACAACGCCGCGATCTCAGCGATCAAACCGAGCGCCGTTTCGGGATGCCCACTCTGCATCAAACGGCCGATCGAGCCAGTGATCTCTTCGAGATCGGCTGCAACCCTCGGGAGTTCAAACCGGGTGAGTTGCGATCCAGGCCTCAGTGCCGCGCGCGCTGCCTGGCGAAACAAGCGAATGTCGAGTGACTCGCGTGCGTTGACCCTCTCGACCAGTTGCGCCTCGATCAGCCGATCGTGTGTCGCAACCTCAGCCAGCGTGGTCGCCAGCCAAACCTTGGGAAGCGACAGCAATCGATCTCTGAGCGGCTCGACCGCTGTGTCAGTCGCAGTCGAGGAAGTCTCACGATCCGCTGATTGATTCGTCGCGGGCGACCGCAAGGACAATGGATCGCTCGATGGAGACGACTCGAGCGCCGGTTCCGCGGCGTCGATCCGAGGCGAGCCGTGACCACGAGCCTGCCGCTCGAGTTGAAGCAACAACTCCTCGTCACCGGCCACGGCCAGCAGCATCGCCCCCACATGCCAGCACATCCCGCGTGTATAAGGGCAGGAGCATTCCGGTTCGAGGTGACCCTCTTGCAGGCGCACCACAGAGTGGTAGGCGGTGCTCGAAGACCCGCTGACATGGGCTCTCACGGCGGCGCCGTCGACCCACAGTTGCTCGACACGCCCTTCCTGAAAATACTCCCGCGCCCGCCGCACGACGTGGTCTCTGGCGAGCAGTTCCTCGATCTGGGGGACGGTCAAGCGGCGGAGGTGACCCAAAAGAACGGCGGCGGTCATTTTCGAACGGCTTTCCTCGTGAGGGAACCAGGATGGCCCCTGCCCGGCGGCGGACCCTATCTTCACACGGTAAGGCGACTGAATGGCGAGAGTGTCTGTTGGAAAGGCTCGTTGGGCGGCACTCCGGGGCGACTACGCCGCGGCGGGAGACCTTTACCGACTCGCTGGGGATCTGTCGCGCGCGTTGAAGATGTATCAGAAGGGTCGGCAGCATCGCTCCGCGGGGGAAATCGCTGCTCAGCTCGGCGACCACGTTACGGCCTCTCGCGAGTTGGAGATTGGCGGGCAGTTTGTCGAAGCAGGTGAGATGGCGCTGCGTTCCGGTGATCGTGAACGAGCCGCTCGCATGTTCGTGGCCGGTGGATTGCCGCGACGCGCCGCCGAAATCCACGAACAAAGCGGTCGCGCCGGCGCCGCCGCCGCGCTGTTCGATCACGCGGGTGATCCCAAGCGCGCGGCGCGGCTGTTTCTCGAAGCGCGCGAACCAGACAAGGCAGCGCGCGGCCTCGAGGTGCTGTTCAAGGCGGGGCCATCCCCTGCCGACCTGAAAGAACTACTCGGTTTAGCCGCGCGCTGTGGTCAACAGTTCCTCGCGATGGGAGCTCCCGAACAAGGAGCCCGCTGGCTCGAGCGCGCGGGACGATCGCGTGAAGCAGCTCGCGCTTGGGAACGAGCGAGCAAACCGGAACGTGCGATTCGCGCCTACATGGCGGCCGGCGAACCCGACCGAGCAGCAGCCGTTGCCGACGCTCACCCTCCCGATGCGCTCGATCCGGCACTCGCTGCAGAGGCTTTTCGAGCGGCATGTCGCTGGGCCGAAGCAGCCGCGCTCTATCTCGAGTCCGGTCGCCCTGGCGATGCTGCCACTTGCTTGGAACAGCTGGGCTGCTCGGCGGAGGCCGCGTGGGCGCACGAGGCGGCGGGCGATTTTCTCGGCGCCGCAACAGCGTTGGAGCGCGCCGGAGATCACGGGGATGCCGCCGACTTCTACAAGAAGTCCGGATCGATGCGTGATGCAGCACGCTGCTATGAAGCAGCGGGCAACCTGGAAGAGGCGGCGCCCCGCTACCTCGATGCGGGAGATCGACTCGCCGCTGCCGAGATCTACGAACGCCTCGGTGAGATCGATACAGCGATCGCAGTTCTGCAGGCCGCTTCGAGCGATAACGAGATCGGCGGACAGGTCGCCGCGCGAATGGGCCGACTGTTCGAGCGCAAGGGGTTGGACTCGCTTGCCGTCGATCAGTATCGGCGGGCTGTCGCCGATCAGGCTCCGTCCGCCACGAACCTCGAGATCTGGTATCGCTTGGCCAGCGCGCTGGAACGCACGGGGCGCGTACGCGAAGCGATTGCGACGTTCCGACGCGTGATCGCGATCGAGTACAACTACCGCGATGCAACGCGCCGGCTCTCTCGCCTCGAAGAGCGCGCCGCGCAGATCGTCTCGGTGCGCCGCTCCCCGTTGGGTGAGCGTTACAAGATCGAAGCGGAGCTCTCGCTCGGACTCGTCGGACGGGCGCAAGTTGCGTGGGATGGCGTGATGGACCGCAAGGTCCTTCTGCGTCGTTTCAGCAACGAGTTGATACCGCCCGGCCCGGCGGCCGACCGACTGCTGAACGACGCCCGCCGGGTCGCACAACTTCATCATCCGGTCATCGCTGCCGTGCACGATGCCGGCCAAGACGATGAAGGGGTGTATCTGATCGAGGAGTTCACACCTGGAGCCTCGTTGGCCGAGTTGATCAAACGTGATGGGCCACTGGACATTCCGCGCGCGGTGCAGGTCATCACGCGCCTGGCCGAAGCACTCGACTACGCGCATGGTTTGGGATTGCTGGCGCGCTCGCTGCGACCTGAGACGGTGCTGCTGAGTCCTTCGGGTGATGCTCGCCTGATCGACTTTGGACTCGGGTTACGCCATACCGATGCGGGCGACGCATCGCAGGTCTACCGCCCACCCGAGGCGCGTCTCGGACAGCGAATGGATCCATCCTCCGATGTCTACCTGCTGGGCGTGGTCGCGTGGGAGATGCTGTTCGGATTCCCACCGCCGGTTCCCGATCCGGAACAGAAGAGCGCGCCCGTCATGCCTGAGCGCGATGATCGACCACTCCCCGACGTTCTGCGACGAACCTTGAGCGAGTGCTTGGTACCGGATCGCACACTGCGACTCGGCTCGGCGCAGAAACTGCTCGAGGAGTTGCACGGCACTCATCTGTTGCCTGGCGCGCTGATGGCGAATCGGTACGAGATTCTGCGCGAGATAGGACGTGGCGGAATGGGGACCGTGTTTGCCGCTCGCGATCTGGTGTTGGATGAGCCGGTGGCGCTGAAGGTGTTGGCCGGCCCA
>CAZAHQ010000232.1:0-6522 GCA_964484415.1 uncultured Acidobacteriota bacterium
TAGGCGCGCTCGCTCATCCCGATCCCGCGATTCTGGAGTCGGCCGAAGAGGCACTCGCGGCAGCCGGTGTCGACGCACTCCCCCACCTGCTGCGTTGCCTCGATGGCGAAGACGAGCGGCTTCGCTTGCGGGTCCTTTCATTGCTCTCTTTGCTGGCCGATCGCTCGGCAACGAAGCGCATCGTCGCGCTGCTCCACGACCCCTCGCCTCGACTGCGGCAGCGCGCGGCGGTCGTGTTGGCCCGAACTCCTGGCGCGACGACCATTGCTGCCCTCTCACGGCTGCTCGATCGCGAGTCGGAAGTACTGGTGCGCCTCGCTGCCGTGCGATCGCTCGTGCGGATGATTCAGACCGGTCACGATGAAGCGCTTCGGCCGGTGCTGGATCGCTTGAGCAATCAGAACGAAGACGTCAAGGTGCGACTGGCCGCATTGACCGCCTTGACGTGGCTATCGGTTTCGGTGGACGGACCATCGTGTCGCGATGCACTCCTAACCAGCCTCTCGAGCGACCCCGATCACGAGGTCGCGACGCGAGCGCGCCGGATGATCGCATCACCGCCCAAGGCACGATTCCAATCCTGGGCTTTGGAGCGACTGCTTACCGACCTCGGCGCCGATCGCCTCTCCGTATGGCGTCAAGCGGTGACACTCTTGTCGCGCGGTGGAGGAATGATCGTCGAGCCCGTCGTGCAAGCGATGTTGTCCGGCAATCGGGATGACGAGTACGTGCGACGCTGTGCACTGGTGCTCAAGAGTCTGTCCCCGCGGCAACTCGCCAAACTCGGCCCGTATCTCGACGCGATCCAGCAACCGGTTCCGTTGCGGGCACTCGTCGATGTGGCCGCGATCGCCGGGAGTCGTGCGTTGCAGGCGCGACTCGCTGCGCTGATCGTTCGCTTGGCGCAGTCTCCCGCCAGCGACGCATCGAATGACGTACGGCAGCGCGCACACATCGGACTCGCACGCGCCGGCTCGCGACTCGCCGCCGATGACCTGCGCCGACTGCTCGAGGATCGCGCGATTTCATTGCAGCCTGAGTTGGCAACGACGGTCGGTGCGATCGTGACGCGCCGCGAGCTTCCGTCGTTGGCACGCGCCTATCGCCGCTCACGCGGCGTCACACGCCTGGCGTTGCGAGAAACAATCCTGGAACTCGCCAAACGCGAGAAGATTCGCCGCACCGACCGATGTTTGACCCTGCTAGAGCCGATCGAGTTTCGTGCGATGTGCGAGATTCTCGGCGGGCTGACCAACGGCGCGCATCGCCACAAACCGCTGGGAGGTACGCGAATTGACAAGCCCTCGGGAGCGCTCCTAACCTGACACACCGTTCCGGACTCACCCGGAGAAGAAGAGTCGATGTCGCTCAGTGTGGGAATCAATGGTGCGGGTCGCATTGGCCGCGCGCTCTTGCGTCATCTGAGCACCGACCCGAAAGTCCGCGTCGTCGCCGTCAACGAACTGGCCGATGCCGCCACCATCGCACATCTGCTGAAATACGACAGCGTCCACGGGCGGTTTCCTGCGGCGGTCGCCGCACGTGGCGACGACGGTCTACAACTCGGTGACCGCTCGATCGCCTTTCTTAGACACTCGGATCCAGCCGAGATTCCTTGGCAAGCGCACGGCGTGGATCTGGTGGTCGAGGCGACGGGGCGATTCGCAACCGGCGATGGCGCTCGTCGTCATTTAAGAGACAGCCCGCGTCGAGTGTTGGTGTCGGCAGTTTGCCCTGGGGCGGACGCCACGGTGGTGCTGGGGATTCACGATGCGCGTGTCCCGGATTCGGCGCGCGTCGTTTCGGCCGCGTCGTGTACGACACACGCTGCCGCGTTGCCGCTCTCTTTGCTTCAGCGTTGGTACGGGCTGGCCGCGGCCGAGATCACCACCGTGCATTGCACGACCGGCTCACAGGTGACGATCGATGCACCGCACACCGACTGGCGACGCGGACGATCGGCGCTGGTTTCGATGATCCCGACGACAACGACGGCCGTCACCGGCCTAGCCGAAGCGTTCCCCTCGCTTGCGGGTCGCATCACCTGCCTCGCGATCCGTGTCCCAACCGCCGCCGTGAGTTTGGTAGAGATCGTCGCCCAGACTCTTGCGCCGCTCGATTCGATCGAGCAACTTCGAAGACGCTTTCGAGCGGCCGCCGAAGGGGAACTGAACGGCCTGCTCGGTACGAGCGACGAGCCCCTCGTCTCGATCGATTTCAAGAGCGATCCACGCTCGTCGATCATCGATTTGCCACTGACCGTGAACGCAGGGTCACATCTGGTACGAGTCTTTGCCTGGTACGACAACGAATGGGGCTACTCGCAGCGGATCGCCGATCTGCTGCGCCTATGGGAAGGAATCGGAATATGAGTCGCCGAAAACTGAGTGAGCTGGACCCACGCGGTAAGCGAGTCTTCTGTCGCGTCGATTTCAACGTCCCGATGCAGGACGGCCAAATCACCGATGACCGTCGTATTCGTGGCGCGGTGCCGACGCTGGAGTGGTTGTTGTCGCATGGCGCGCGCGTGAGCGTCGCCAGTCATTTCGGCCGGCCGAAAGGGAAGCCGGTCGCTGAGATGAGCCTGCGACCGTGTGCGGAGCGCCTCGCGCAAATCCTGGGACGGCCGGTTTCCTTCGCCTCGGACTGTATCGGCCCCACGGCAGCACAGGCCGTCGACGCGCTGCGCGACGGCGAGATCTGCGTGCTCGAAAACCTGCGCTTCCACAAGGCGGAAGAAGCGGGTGATCGCGACTTCGCGCAGGCGCTGGCGGCGAATGCCGACCTCTATGTCAACGACGCGTTTGGCGCAGCGCATCGAGCGCACGCATCGATTTCCGAGTTGCCGTCGCTGTTGGGCGGCGGCACGCCCGGCCTGCTGATGGAGAAAGAACTCTCGGCACTCGGGCATCTGCTTTCCAACCCGACGCGACCGTATGTGGCGATCTTGGGAGGAGCGAAGGTCTCGGACAAGATCCAACTGATCGAGAAGCTACTGGAGCGCGTCGACACGATCCTGATTGGCGGTGCGATGGCCTACACATTTCTTTCCGCGCGAGGAGTTGCAACCGGTGCCTCGCTCGTAGAAAGCGACAAGCTCGACCTGGCGCGCGAGTTGGAACTGAAGGCGCGGGCCAAGGGCGTTTCCGTGTTGTTGCCGGTCGATCACATCACGGCAGCCTCGCTCGCTGGTCATCAGCCAAGCGACCTCCGAGTCACCACCGGGGAAGCGATCGAGGCCGGCCGAATCGGGCTCGATATCGGTCCGCGATCGTTGCTGTTGTGGAAGCAGGCGCTCAACGCTGACGTGAAGACGGTGCTGTGGAACGGTCCGGTTGGACTGTTCGAAGCACCGGGCTGCGACGCCGGCACGCGCGAGTTGGCGGCTCACTTGTCGACATCGAAGGCGTTCCGTGTTCTTGGTGGCGGCGATACAGCAGCCGCAGCAGCCCAATTCGGTTATGACAACACCTACGACCATGTGTCGACCGGCGGCGGCGCATCGCTCGAGTTCCTGTCCGGCGATCGGCTCCCTGGTGTCGACGCGCTGGAGTTGAAGCGATGACATCGCGCACTCGATTGCTTGTTGCGAACTGGAAGATGAACGGATCGCTGTCCACGCTCGGAACATGGGCGGGAGGGTTGCGACGATCACACGACGAACGTGCGTGGCCCGCAACCGTCGGCGTTTGGCTCGCACCCGCATTCCCGCTGATTGCTCCCGCCCGCCAAGCGTTGACGGGACTCCCGCTCCGCGTCGCCGCACAAAACTGCCACGAGGCGGAGCGGGGCGCGTTCACCGGCGAGGTCTCGGTCGCCATGTTGCAGGACTCTGGTGCGCAAGGGGTGATCATCGGACACTCAGAGCGGCGTCATGTTTTCGGCGAGAGCGATCAGCGCATCGCCAAGAAACTCGCGGCGGTTTTGGATACCAACCTGATCGCGATCCTCTGCGTCGGGGAAACCGAGCCGGAGCGTGATGCCGCGCAAACTAACCGCGTGCTCGAAACACAGTTGCGCAACGGATTGGGTGACACCCCTCGCGCGGCGTTCCCGCGGGTCGTGATTGCCTATGAACCGGTGTGGGCGATCGGAACCGGCAGGGTGGCGACGCAAGATCAAGTCGGGGAGGCTCACACCTTCGTTCGCTCTGTTGTGGCCGGCGCGTTCGGGGCCGAGATCGCAGCCGAATGTCGTGTGCTTTACGGCGGCTCGGTCGACGCGAAGAACGCACCGGCGCTTGCCGAGCTGGACGATGTCGACGGATTTCTCGTCGGCGGCGCCAGCCTCGACAGCGGTTCGTTCCGACAGATCATCGATGCCGCCGGCCAGACGGGGAGGCGTGGGTAGGCAGAACACCCCGTTTCTTATCGTTTGCCTGGCTGTCCTCAGCGGTGTACCTTCCCGCGGCTTCGGCGGAGGTCTTCTCGTGCTGTATTACCTGGTATTGACCGTCCACTTCATCGTTTCGTTGTTCCTGATTCTCGTTGTCCTGTTGCAAAGCGGCCGAAGCGGCGATCTTGCCTCCGCATTCGGTGGCGGCGGGGGGTCACAGTCTGTGTTCGGACCCCGTGGAACCGGCAGCGTGCTCACCAAAGCCACCGAGTGGTCCGCCGTGATCTTCATGGTGACCTCGATCTCGTTGGTATTGCTCAGCCAGACCACCAGCAGCAGTCGAATCAAGGACGAAGGCGCAGCCGCACCTCCCGCTCAATCGGCGCCTGCTTCGACCGCACCCGCCAGTCCCGCAGACGGCGCGCCCGCGGCCCCCGCCGGCTCGCAGCCGCAGGGTAACTGATCTAGAATCCGCCGGTTTTTTTCCTGACTGGCGCCGGAGTGGCGGAATTGGCAGACGCGCATGGTTGAGGGCCATGTGCCCGTAAGGGCGTGCGAGTTCGACCCTCGCCTTCGGCACCACAGGATCCTCTCGATGATGAAAAAGGCGACCTCTTGGTCGCCTTTTCTTGTCGATAGGAGGTTGCAGAGCAGCCGGACCGGGCGGTCCATCCGGCCACCGAGGGCAGGAGTTCTCCCCTGACCTCCCGCGCCGCCGGAGTTCCGATGAGGGGGTCGGATTTGCCCGCCACCCGGCGACGCGGTGCAGTTGTCTTTTCTTAAGACCCCGCCGAGATACGACGGGGTGGAGTGGGACGCAACGGAAAACCGGCTTGCAGGTTGATCGGCCGGTCGCGGCGCCCCAAGATTCGAAGCACTGGTTTCAGGATCGAACAGCTACGGAGACTCAGACTCAATGACCGATAGCAGCAACCAGCCGCAGGGCATCCCCGAACTTCGCACACTGGCCAACGCCGATTTCTATCTGCCGGAGGATGTATCGAGGCTTCGCGAAATCGCCTACAACATGTGGTGGAGTTGGAATCCCGACGCGCGAATGCTCTTCTCCAGCATCCAACCCGAGTTGTGGGCTCGTTATCGCAACCCAATCGAGGTCCTGCTTCACGTCGAACCGCCTCAGTGGGAGAAGCTGCTCGTCAACGACGCCTTTCAAGTCTCGTACGAAGCCGTGGTTACCGCCTTCGACCGATACATGAACTATCGCGACGGCGCCTGGTTTCGCACTGAGTTCGCTGGCTTCAACGCCGGTCCGATTGCCTACTTGTCGACCGAGTACGGCATTCACGAATCGCTTGGCATCTACTCGGGTGGGTTGGGGATTCTGTCCGGCGACCATTGCAAGGCGGCCTCCGATCTTGGGTTGCCGTTCATTGCCGTCGGCCTGTTGTATCGCCGCGGCTATTTCCACCAAACCATCGATGCCGAAGGCCGACAACAACACTTCTACCCCGACTTCGATCCGAGCCGCTTGCCTGTTCAGCCGATCCTTGGACCAGCTGGCAGGCCGTTGGTCGTCACCGTTCCGATGCTCGATCGTCAAGTCCATGTGATGGCCTACAAAGCACAGGTGGGACGCGTGCCGCTGGTGTTGCTCGACTCCGATCTCCCACAGAACGACCCTTCCGATCGAGCGATCACCAACATCCTGTATGTGCGTGGACGAGAGATGCGCCTTTGCCAGGAATTGGTGCTCGGGATCGGCGCGGTCCGCGCGCTGCGCGCCTTGGGAATTGCGCCGAGCGTCTGGCACCTCAACGAGGGTCATGTCGCTCTAATGGCTCTGGAGCGACTGCGCGAAGAGATCAAGAGCGGCGAGAGGTTCGAGCGGGCACAAGAGAAGGTCCGCTCCAACGTGATCTTCACCACGCATACGCCGGTCGAAGCCGGCAACGAGACGTTCGACGCCGACCTGATGCGCCTTTACTTGGGGAGTTGGGGTGTCAACCTCGACCTGCCGGTCGGTGATCTGCTCAAGCTCGGCCGCGCCAAGCAGGATGATGACGCGGCGCCATTCAACTTGACGGCTCTGGCACTGCGTAATTCCAGTTTCGCCAACGGGGTCAGCCAGAAGCACGGAGAAGTAAGTCGCGAGATGTGGAAGGACCTCTCCGTGGGGGTCGTGCCGCAGATCGGTTCGGTCACCAACGGTGTCCACACGGCGACCTG
>CAZAHQ010000233.1:0-6514 GCA_964484415.1 uncultured Acidobacteriota bacterium
TCAGGTGGAAACTCTGTACACGTACGCAAGCCTGGAGGCCGATCAGGATCTGCGGCTGCCTGGTCCCTCGGGGCGTCGCCAGCGCATCGAGGCGCTGATGGCGGACATGGCCGCGGCGTTCGCCTGGTTCGACCCGGAATTGCTCGATCAGCCGCTCGAACGCCTCCACGCGTTCGTCGATCGTGAGCCCCGGCTCCACCCCTATCGTCGGTACCTGGAAAAACTCGAAGCGCGCCGCGCCCACACACTCGACCATTCCGGTGAGCGACTGTTGGGGCTGGCTCGCCTGACACAAGGCGACGGCAGCACGATCGGCGAGTTGCTGCGCAACGCCGAGATCCCGTGGCGCACCGTGACGCTTTCCGATGGCAGCTCGATGCTCATCGACCCGTCGGGCTATACCAAGGGGCGTCAGGCGCGGCTCCGCGCCGATCGAGCGCTTGTGTTCAAGAACTTCCATGAACCGCTTCAGGGATTCAAAGGCACTTTGGCGGCTGCGCTCTACAACACGGTGAAGGGGCACGTGTTCGAGGCGCGCGCGCGACAGTACTCGTCTTGCTTGGACGCTGCCTTGGCCTCGACCGAAGTCGATCCGCGTGTCTATCGGATGCTGATCGGAGAGGTCAACAAAGCCCTGCCTTCACTGCACCGCTACCTACGGTTACGGGCGCGGATCTTGGGCTTGAGCGACCTGCAGTATCACGACATCTATGTTCCGTTCGTTCAAGAGGTGCAGGCCGACTACTCCTGGGATGCGTCTCGCGAACTAGTCTTGGAATCGCTCAATCCACTCGGTCCTGAGTATGTGGAGCAGTTACGTGGGGCGCTCACGAGCCGCTGGGTCGATGTCGATCCGCGCCCCGGAAAGCGCGCAGGCGGATACGTCAACGACGGTGCCTACGGTGTCCACCCTTATATGCTGCTCAATCACCAGGATGATTGGCACAGCGCCTCGACATTGGCGCACGAAGCTGGGCACTTGATGCACTCGCTGCTTTCGCAGGCAGCCTGCCCATACCCCACGGCGCGCTACGTGATCTTCGTCGCCGAGGTTGCCAGCACACTCAACGAAGCGCTTCTGTTTCATCACGCGCTCGACCGTGCGACCTCGGACGAGCAGCGCTTGATACTGCTGGGGAACTATTTGGAGGGACTCCGCGGGACCGTCTTCCGCCAGACGATGTTTGCCGAGTTCGAACTCACCACACACGAATTGGTCGAGCGCGGGGAATCACTGACCGGTGAAACGTTGTGCTCGATCTATCGCGAATTGCTCGAGCGTTATCACGGGACCGCCGCCGGAGTGATGAGTATCGAGCCGCTCTACACGGCCGAATGGGCACACGTGCCGCACTTTCACTACGACTTCTACGTTTACCAGTACGCCACCAGCTACGTGGCTGCCACGGCGCTTGTAAGACGGATACTCAGCGGTGACGTCGCGGGAGTTGGCCGTTACCTGGAGTTCCTGTCGTCCGGCTCGACGCGTCCGCCGGTGCAGTTGCTCCGTGAGGCAGGAGTCGACATGACGTCTCCCGAACCGATCCGCGCCACGATCGCCGAGATGAACGATGTCATGGATCGCATCGAAACGATTCTCGCCAATCAACGCGCGTAACCCAGACTCTTGAGCCGCTCGATGGTTTCCGCATCGAGTTCTTGCTCGCTCGTTCCCAGCGCTCGATGGATTTCGCGACTGGCGGCCACGTGCGCGTCGACCAACCCGCGCAGTCGAGCCAGATCGTTTGGGCTTGTGCTGGCGAGATCGATTCGTTCGTGTGGGTCGAGCGCGAGGTCGTAGAGCAGCTCGCGCCGTCCGCCCTTTGTTTCGCGACGAAGATACTTCAGCGACCCGTCCCAGACGGCGAACAGCGGCTCGGCACGCCGACCGATTGCCTCTGCAAACGCAGGTTTGGTGGCCGCCCCCTCGCGCCAGACAGGTTGCAGCGAGTCCCCCTGCCCCAGGACCTTCGCAACGCCCGCCAAGTCGAGCAGCGTGGCCGGCAGGTTTGTCAGCGAGGTCGGCGTTTCGATCACGCGCCCGGCAGGGATCCGTCCCGGAGCGCTGATCACCAACGGCACGTGTGTGACTTCCTCGAACAGTGTGTCGCCATGATCGAACTGACCTCGCTCGAAGATCTCCTCTCCATGGTCGCTCGTCACCACAATCACCGTCTGCTCCAACAAGCCGCGGCGACGCAGATCTCCCACGAGCGACTCCACCAATCCATCGGTGTACGCCACCTGTCCATCGTACAGATCACGAAACGCCAGCACGTCCGAAGGCGCCGGTGGAAACAAGTTGAGCTGAAAGCGGTAGTAGTCCCTGATCGGGACACGCGCGGTCGGCCAAGCAAAGCCGACATGATCCTTGGATGCGAACTTGGTTCGCAGCTCGCGCGGCGCGTGATACGGCTGATGCGGAGCGTAGGTATGTACGAACAGAAACCAAGGGCCACGTGCGCCAGTTCCTTCCAACTCTGCGAGCGCCGCAGCGCTGGTCGCGTCACGTGAACCGCGCAGATCGGAGCGATAGCTTCGGAATCCCTGATCGAAGCCGAAGCGTCCAGACACCCACCCGTTCTCTGTGACCGCCGCCGCGCGATAACCAGCGCGGGATAGCGCCTCTGCCAACATCTCTTCCCGTCCGCTGCCACGTACCGCGAGTCGGCGGTCTGGGAAGAGGTAGCCGCGGGTCGACTCCAGGTCCGGCATCACACCGTGCGCTGCCGGGCTGAGGCCGGACAGCATCGAATAGTGCGATGGCAGCGTCCAATTGCTCGGCGCTTCAGCGCGGGCGAACCGAACACCGCTCGCCGCCAATGCATCGATCGCAGGACTCGTCGCTCGCCCCGACCCATAGCTGCCAATTCGATCCGCACGCAACGTGTCGAGCGAGATCAGCAAGATGTTGGGACGCGTATCGGCGCTGCGTGTCTGCGCGGTGCTTGGCAGCGGCATCGGCTCGCCGAACCGAGCGCCATCTGGCGGGTCACGCCTGAGCCAACGCGCCCACCGCGGGGTGGGGCCGACACGGAACTCAACGCTCTGCCGCGCACCGGCGGGGCCGGGAGGCAGATCGAGGAGATGCGTGACCCAAATCCCCGACTCGCCTGTGCTGTCACCGTGAATCACGTCGAGCAGCGACGTCCCGGCGCCATCCCCAGCGACGACCTCGGCCGCAAACCATGCGGAACTGGCGTGATTCACATGGCACGTAACCTCGATGGTCGATCCCGCGGGAAACTCCCGCACGAAACGAGTCTCTGCAACGCGAGGGTGCCATTCCACATCGTCGCCATGAGCGACGCCGGTAGTCGACTCACGCGGTGGATCGTCCAGCGCCCCCTCTTTCCGGAGTTGTGACTCGTAGACTTTCGCGAACTCCTGCCTCGGTCCATCGCTGGGCTGATGCAGTCGTTCCAGCACATTCATCAACTGATACCGCGACTCGAGATGTGAACTGCTCGCGGTCATCGCCTTTTCGAATTGCTCGCGCGCCGACGTCAGGTCACCGCGCGCCAAGAAGTTCAAGCCAAGGTGATAGTGAGCCGGCGCATAGGCTTGCCCCAGGATCGTCGCCCGTTCGATCGCGGTCTCGAGGTGCGCGCGCCCCGCGTCGAGTTCGCCGTTGACCATCTCGGAATATCCGAGCAATGCCAGCACGCGGGGGTTGTCTCGAGGCAACTTCTCGAGTAACGCCACCGTTTCGTTGGTGCGGCCAAGTGTGGCCAACAGCTTGGCGCGTTCGACGACAAGTTCTTGCGCCTGCGGAAAACTCTGGGCTCCTTTGGCCAACAGTTTCTCCGCTTCGCCCATTCGATCCTCACCCTGCAGCGCGCGGGCCGCAGCGAGAATCGCTTCAGGATCTTCAGGGGCTGGCGGCGCGACGCGCTGGCGCGACGACGGGTTGCCGCATGCGTACAGTACGAAAAGCAGGGACCAGCACGCTAGGGCCCGTTTACCTCGCATCACGCCATCACCTCCGCCACGACAGAGCGCACCACTCATTTCGCTCTCTACGCTGCGCGAGCGCGCCACCTTCGGCCAACCATGCCGCATGGACCAGAGCCTCATCTGCAAGCGTGAAACCCGAGAGGACCGCGTACCCATCCGGGGCGAGCCGGGCGAAGAGCGAAGCAGCTCCGCGAACCAACGCGGTGCGATGGATGTTGGCCAAGATCAGGTCGAACTGTCGACGACGCCCGATCTCTCGCAATGACCCGGCTCTGAGCTCGATCTTCTCGAGCACTCCATTGAGTTGGAGATTCTCGCGTGCGACCGGCACCGTCTCGGGGTCGTTGTCCAAGGCCAGGACCTCGCCAGCCCCAGCTTTGGCGGCTGCAATCGCGAGGATCCCGGAACCGGTCCCGAGGTCGAGCACGCGAGCGCCGGGTCTGATGGTTTCGCTCAGCAGTTCTAGGCACATCGCGGTGGTTGGATGCTCGCCCGTACCGAACGCTCTGCCAGGCGGAAGCAGAATTTCAAACACTCCTGGCGCGACAACGGGTCGCGGCTCATCGATGTCGAGTACGGCGAACTTGCCGGCGAACAGCGCGCCGCGTTGACGCAACGTGGCCTCGAGCCAGCCGGTATCTACGATCGGCTCAGCCTCCGTCGTGGTCGCCTTGACGCCATCGAGCTCGCTCAACGCTCGCAACGCCTCCGCAGCGTCAGACTCAGCGACGAACCAGGCCTGAACTTCGACCCGTCGTGGGCCGGCCGGCGCGGTTTGCATCCCTTGGACACCATGAAAAACCAAGAGGCCGCAGACGACGTCTTCCAGATCTTTCGAGCAGACAAAGGACAGCCGATACCAGGTCCCAGGAATCCTTCGCCGCGCCGAGACCTCGTTCACCTCAACGATCCCCAGTGAACAGATCCTTGACCTTGTCCAAGAGCGTACGGTCATCTTCCGGAGGGAACTCACCGCGCGCGGCGCACCGTTCGCGCTCGATCGATCGAAGCTCCTCCCACAACGCGCGCTCACGCTCGTCAAGCTGGTTCGGCACCGCAGGGATGACATGCACGTGATGATCCCCACGTGTTCGGCTGTTGAGTTTCTGCACTCCCTTGCCGCGAAGTCCGAAGACCGCACCTGGTTCCGTCCCTGCCGGCAGCTCGAACGACTCATCGCCGTGGACGGTCGACACCGAGAACGTGCCGCCAAGTACCAAGTCGGCGAAGGTCACCGTCAACGGCGCATGCACATCGGCGCCATCGCGACGAAACGTCGGGTGCGGCCTGACACCGATGTCTACGTACAGATCACCGGCAGGCGCGCCACGATCCCCCGCTTCTCCTTCGTTGGACAAGCGCAGTCTCGTGCCGTCGTTCACCCCTGCAGGAACGCGTACCTTGACGC
Source organism: uncultured Acidobacteriota bacterium (assembly GCA_964484415.1). Taxonomy (GTDB): domain Bacteria; phylum Acidobacteriota; class Polarisedimenticolia; order J045; family J045; genus JANNUT01. The sequence continues at coordinate 5,366 of CAZAHQ010000233.1, forward strand.
TTCGTTCGGTGCGCAAGCGCCCTGCACCGCTGCATTCGCTGCAGGGTTTCGTAATCCGTTTGCCGACGCCGTTGCAGTGGGGACAGGTCTGTGCCAGACGAATAAAGCCGGTCGACATGACGATCGTGCCGCTACCGCGGCAACCACTGCAGACTTGAATGCCATCGGGAGCGGCACCGTCGCCGCGGCAGACCGGGCACGACTCATGCCGCGGGATCTTGAGTTTGACCTCGGTACCGAAGGCCGCCTCCTCGAAGTCGATCTCGAGTTGGTAGCGCAGGTCGGCTCCCTGACGAGGGCCGCTGCGACGACCTCCAAATCCGCCGCCGAAGAACGCCTCGAAGATGTCCTCGAGTCCCCCCGACGCCGCCCCGCGAAACAAGTCTTCGGGATTGAACCCGCCCGCTCCCGCGGAAGGGCCATCCGCTCCGAATCGGTCGTAGTGAGCGCGCTTGTCCGGATCACTGAGCACCGAGTAGGCGGCGGTCAGCTCCTTGAAATGCTCTTCAGCATCGGCACGGTCCGGATTGCGATCGGGATGAAGCTCCATCGCCTTCCGGCGATAGGCTTTTTTGATCTCGTCCGCGGATGCGGTCCGAGATACCTCGAGAACTTCGTAATAGTCGCGGCTGGCGGACACGGGTCGGGATATTACGCGGCCGCCCCAGGTCGGTCCAACCGATTCCGCTTAGTGCGAACCGCTCGGATCGTACAGTGCGACCTCGGTCAGCATCCGCGAAACTCCCGCCAGGTTGTCCAGGGCTCCCTGGATCTGCGCCAGATCCTCCGTGACCATCGCTGTCTTGCAACCTGCAAAGGTCTCCTCGATCTCCTTCTGCTGCGCCGGAGAAAGTAACTCGCGGAATTCCTTGAAGGTCTTGTCGTTGGCCTGCAGCAACCCTTCCAGCTTGGCTTTGGCTCGACTGGACGCGATCCGTTGTTTGTCGTCCTCGGCGTACATCTCCGATTCGCGAATGGCTTTCTCGATCTCGTCGGAGGTCAGGCCGGATGTCGGGGTCACGATCGTTTGCTGTTCGAGACCGGTGGCGAGGTCTTTGGCCGACACACTCACGATGCCGTTGGAGTCGATATCGAAGCCGACCTCGATCTGCGGTGTGCCGCGGGGACAAGGAGGGATTCCCACCAACT
>CAZAHQ010000234.1:0-4782 GCA_964484415.1 uncultured Acidobacteriota bacterium
GCGGCGTCGTACTCGAGGTTGAGCTTCAATCGCTGCGCACACAGATCGATCAACCGAGCCATTTCGACTTGACCGGCCGGCGTTGTCAGCGTGTCTGGGGCGGTACGTCCCGGCTGTGGATTGGCCTCGACAAGGACCGGCAGGCCGAGTACGCCAACCGCTACGCAAATTCGCTTGCACAGATCACAACACATAGAACACGAACCCTTCAAGATGTGTGCGGCTGGTGTATCAAGCGAGTTGGACACGGCGTCGCAAGGCCTGCCTTCTGCGGACAATCTCCGCTCCTCATCGTGCGGGAGCCATCATCGCCTCAATCGCCGGGAGCGCATCGTGCAACTGCTGCTCGGCGGTGCCGACGGCCGCAATGCTGAGCGGGCTGGTCGGATCCGACACGACCTCCTGGCCGAGCCGACGCTGGCGATTGCGTGCACGCAGGTCCAGTCCGACCTGCCTCTGCTGACGTTCGTTCAGACCTCCGACCGCGGCGAGTGCGGGGTGCCCGCTGCGCGTCACTTCTCGCACCGCTGCGCACATCGCGACGGCCTCGGCCCCCACACCACGAAACGCCGCGTCCCAGACGGCCGTCTGCGCGACCTCGAACTGACGCTGTGCCTGTGCCAGTTGATCACGAAGCCGGGACATGGCCGCGATTGCTTCCGCGTTGCCCGGTGTGGATCGAAGCAGTTCGGTTGTCAGCGAGATCTGTTGCTGCACATCCGACACGGCGCTCATCGTGCTCGTCAGCATCTCTCGCTCCTGTTCTGCGGCTTCGACCCGCGCGAGGAGTGACGAGACGCCCTGCGGTTGGAATCCTGCAAGCACCAGACCATCGGGCCGGATACCGACAATGGCACAGGACGCCTTGGCATCCGCGACCGGACCAGCAGCTGGCGGTGTCGGTGGTTGATTGACGAGTGCCAACCCCACCGACGCACCAATGACCACAACCGTGGCGAGGACCAGCTTGAACATTTGCGACCTCACAGTTCTGTTAAAGGAATCAAGACCTGAACTCCCATGAGCGAGTCTATTGCCTCACGCCAACAAGTTCGAGATCTCCTCGGCCGTCCACACTTCATCAACATGCGGAAAGACCGGTTTGACGGATTCAGCGATTGCCGCGAAAGTAACAATGCACGGATGCAGTTGGCGCTCTTGTGTGCTTCGGACAAACCCTGATCGGCTGAGAATCGCTCCCGAGCTGCTGTTGTAGGCGCAGCGGTTGAAACAGGAGCGAGGTGTCTATTTACGCACACGACAAGGTCGTGTGTGGAGATCCTCCATGCTGTCAGTTCGACGGTCATCGATCGGTGTTCCTGCACGGCAGCCCATTTGGTTTTCTGAGGGCTGGTTCATCGGCATGCGCAAAGGGCTCGTCGCAGCACTCATGCTGCTGTGCCTGCTCGGCGGCGGAGTGTCACGGTCGTTCGCCGACTGTCCACCGCTGGCGGAAGCGGAAGACTGTGCTAGTCTGCCCGGTTACATCGCAAAGGTGTGCGTCGAGTGCGGCGTCACGCCCGTCACCACATACGGTGTTTCGGGCGGGAGCGCGTGGGATCAGTTGGTCTATGGAAGCACCACGCCAAAGGAATGCGATCTGCCGTCCGACATCCTGATCGCCGCCCTCTGCAGCTACATTGATAAGTGCGAGAAGGACTGCGAGTCGCTGACTGAGATCATCCGGCAGACTCAGCAGACCTTGGGGCGGCTGCTCACCCCCGAGGAGATACTCGGGCTCATTGCCTGCATGGGTGGGTGCACCGAACTGGGGTGTGAGCCGTGCGGCACCGAATCCTGCCCGATGCCAACCGAGGAGCCCGCATGCACATGCGAGGCGTTGGTGGACCTCATCATTTGCCGCCAGATCTGCGCGGCGGTGAGTTGCGGACGCCCGATCACCGGTCTTGAAATCGCCGATGCGATCTGTGACTTTGTGACTCAGTGCTCGTCGTCGATGACCTGCTACCAGGCGATCGGCTGCATCGAAGACTATGGCTATCCGATCGATTGGGAACTGATCCTCGGCCTTGTCCAGTGCACCGCGTGCGGCCTGTGCGGCGAGGGGGAAGAAGCCTGCAACGCCAAGATGCCACCCGACTGCGACGCCAACGGGGACGGACAGATCACCTGCGAAGACCTCAAGATTATCATCGTGATCGAGATCATCTGTTCCATCGTAAACGGATGCGAGCCTCCGGATGAAGGACGTCTGCTCGAAATTGCGATGGCGTTCTATTGCGGCGATCCGACCCCGTGCGGATCCTTCACCTGTTCGCAGATCACCGAGTGCCTGCAGGAACTGGGGTTCTCCGGGGAGGCGATTTGTGAGGTTCTGGCATGCTCCGAGTGCACCGACTCGCTGTGTGTCGGCTCGTCGTGCGAGCTTGCCGAGATCATTGGGTTCCCTTCATCGCCCCCGCCGTGCGACGGGACCACCGGGGCGGCTGAGATCGTGGCCATCATCAGGCAGGCGATCTGCTGCCGCGATGCGGATCCGAGCTGTGAGGGAGAACCCACGGAGGAGGAGATCATCGAGCTGGCGTGCGCATTGGTTGCGTGGCTGGATGCTTGCCGCGATGATCTTGATGTCTGCGAAGCGCTCGAAGAAGTGTTGCTCGCGCTCTACAACGCGGGGCTGATCGACATCATGGACGACCAGACGATCATCAACAAGATCCTGGAGTGCAGCGGATGCGAACCCGAGATCACCGACAGCCGCGATCCTGGAATCCCGGAAGAACAGGACGGTAACATCGGCGGATCAGACTGCGGCGGCGGCGGGAGTGGGCGCAGCGGAGATGCAGGCCGTGACGGCCGAGGGGGCACCAAAGGCGGGGGCGGTGGCGGTGGAAGTTCGACCACACCCAACGACTCGGGGACGGTCTGTCTTGCGGTCTACCCAAGCCGGTGCGGACGCAACCCGGTCGGCTACGCCTCGGGAACCAAGATCGAGTCCGTGGTTGATCTCAATGTCAGCCTTGTTCCTCGTGATTTCGAACTGGTACGGAGCTACAGCAGCCAGTCCGATCCGAGCGGGAACGCCATGCTGGGCGCGGGCTGGACCACTTCGGCGATGCGGTTCATCGTTGTGGATCAGGCCAATTGCTCGGGCAGCCCGCTCCCCGACACCGTTTGGCTTTACGGACCCGGCCGTCGCGAGCGCCGCACTTACACGCGCGTGGGAAGCGGTTCCAGCGCCGAATGGCGAACGACCGGCCCGGGCACGCAGTACTTCACCCGCCACGCGGTGACTACGGAGACATTCCTGCAGGGCCACACTTATGTGTGGCGATTCCATGAACCCGGCGCTTACACCACCGACTTCGCCGACGATTGTCCGGATGTGGGTCCGCTCGCGGGCCACCTGCTCCAAACGACCGACATCTACGGCCGCTGCGAAGTCTACAGCTATCTGGAGGTAGGGCCGTCGACTGACAAGGTTGCCCGACTGGCGAGCATCCATCTCGGCCTGCCGTCCGGCGCAACCGATCACAGCCAAGCCGCCGCTACCGTGGTGTTCGACTGGCACCTCACGGGAGATGCGGGTCAACTGGGTCGTCTGAAGCAAGTCGGCGTGTGGCGCCGGATGAGTGCTGGATTGGACAGCATTCTGACCAACCGCGTCGAGTACCTGTACCACCCGACCACGACACCTGCGGGGTGGTCGGCGCAGCTCGGCTCGGAGGGCGATCTGTTGCAGGTCACGCACTCGACGCTGCTCAACCAGGATGGCCCCGACGCGACGCCCCGGTACCACAGCCGAATCACCCAGTACCGCTACTTCGCAGGCACCTACCCAACGGGCACTCCGCCCGAAGCCAATCGGTACGAGGTCTACGGTGAAGATCACCAGCTTCGCCTCGTGATTACACCGGAGCAGGTCGAGTACTTCGCTCAACGTTGGGTGGAGACCGCGGGCGGCGATGTCGTACCGATCGGGGATCGCCTCCACGCCGCGGCCGCACAACTCCTGACTTTGGATGACGCTGGTTCGCTCGGCCTGGGCGCGCCGGATGCGGCCGCCAAACTGGCAGACTTGGCATCCAAGATCGTCGGCTACGACGACACTGGCAGGGTTCGCTGGGAGTACCTCCAGACCGACTGCGGGTGCAGCGGGAGCGCGCAGAAGCTCCGCCAGTTGTACGAGTACTACGGCACCTTCCCCCCCGCCGCCCAGGGCGATGAGCTCGGCGTGCGCATCACCGAGCAGGTCTTCGGCACCTCGACTTTCGCCGATCACCGGATCATGCACATCGATCTCCAGGCACTCGGCACGGGCAAGATTCCCTACGTCATCTCGGATGTCGTGAGCGAGACGGGCTCGACGCCGCGGCAATGGGTGACGCACTACGAATACGACGATTCGACGAGCCGCAATCTGCTCGTCAAGAAGCACACCCCGTCGGCGATGAACTCGTACGCGCCCTTCGATTCGGGCACTCCGGGCACCCCGGCCTACACACCGAAGGCCGCCGACGGACTGGTGTATGGGTACTCGTACACGGCTGAGAACAGGCCGAATGAACTGCGAATCAGCAAGGGTGATCCGGATTGGGGCACAGATCCGTTGGACATTACGGGCTTCGACCTCATCTGGAGCGCCACGTACAACTCGACCAAGAGCTGGCTCGCGGCCGAGATCCGCAGCTATCGCACATCCACCGACACCACATCCGTCGGGAACGATGATGTCGAAGTCGTCACCCACACGTTTGGGTTCCACGGGTCGACCGATGCGCTGGCGTATCACCAGGTGAGCGTTGAGGCTGAACTGGTCGG